>JAIOHV010000082.1 GCA_019912885.1 bacterium | reverse complement strand
CTCGTCGATCATCGAATCCAGATCGTCGATGGAGGCGCGGGCCGGCGGCTTCGCGGGAGGCGGCTCGAAATGGCGCGGCGAGAGGATATCGTCGAGCACGATCGGCGCGGCGTCGCGTCCGGCGAAAAGGCCCTCCACGCTGCGGACGACGAAATCGTCCAGCGCGCCGCCCTGCGCGGAACCCTGCGAAACGGACGCCGACACCTGGGCGACCGTCGCCGGCGGTACCCTGTCATGCGCCGCGCCGATCGCCGTGACGGGCCGTTGCGACTCTCCTCTTTCCTCTTTCCTCTTTCCTCTTTCCTCGCGCGATGGGCCTCTTTCCTCTTGTTCCACGACCATCGGCGGCGGATACGCGATGGCGGGCGGCGGCGCGGGTTTTGGTGCAACGCCAGGCCGACGTACCGGGACAACCGGTAATTCCCCTCTTTCCTCTTTCCTCTTTTCTCTTTCCTCCCGCGACGGACCTCTTTCCTCTTTTCTCTTGACCGGCATTGGCACCGCCGACCATTTCGGCTTTTCCTCGACCGCTTCCTCCTCGATTTCCGGCTCCGGTTCCGGGGGCGGGGGCTCGGCTGGCGCGGCGGGAATCGGCGCGGCGGCCGGGGTGTAATCGAGCGGCCGCCCCTCGCGGATCGCGGCGCGAAGCGAAAGCGCGTCGCCATCAAACCTGTCGCGCGCAAGCCGGCGATCGAGCGCCGCGATGGCCTGTTCCTCACGCGAAAGACGCGACAGCGCGACGGCGAGCGAACACGCGGCGCGGCTGTTGTCGGGCAGCTTTTCGACCACCGGGGCAAGCGCGCGCACCGCCGCCTCGTCCTCGTCGGCGTCGAGCAGCGCGATGCCGAGCGCCTCCTGCACGAGCAGCGATCCGGCGTGCCGGCGAAGCCCCTCGGCGGCGGTTTCGATGGCCAGCCGCGTGTCCCCGGCGTGGCGGTACGCATCGGACAGGCGTGCAAAAGCGTGTGCCGGCGCTCCTTCGCGCGACGCCATCGATCGGTAGCGCTCGATAAGGCTTTGCAGTTCGGCGTTCATCCGCGTTTCGTTCGGCACGTGCTTGTTTTCGTGGAGATTTCCCACCAGCAATCGCCTATCACACCACGAAAATCAAGGCCGCGCCAGCCCGGTCGCGCCAAAAACCTTTGGAGTTATGGCTAGTTGGGCGCCGCGTGCCGATACGACCCACGCGTTCGCCGGAACTCGCGGATCGATGCGCGCGCGGTCCGCCCGCGGCGTGACGCCAACATCGCCAACATCGCGAGCGCCAGCGCGACGAGCCCCAGTCCGGGCGGGGCGGACGGCGGAACTGTCGTACCGAAGAAGCCGCAACCGTCGCCGCCCGCATCGTCGTCCTCGTCATCGATGTCGTCGTCAAAAAGATCTTCGTCACCCACGTCGCTGACAAGTTCGATGCGGATGTCGTAGGTCGAGGTGGAAATCGCGCTTTTTTCAAAGTCGGTCTCAAGCCACACGAGAACGACGTCGCCGTCCGGCGCCTCGCGGATCGGCGCCGCGGCGCAATCGCCGTCGCAGCGCGTCGAGCCGAGCACGTTTCCGTCCTTGTCGGTGACGCGCACGATCTTGCGTCGCGTGCTGTCGCGATCTTTCACGGAAACTTTCGGGAATACGCCGCCGGTCAGATTCACGCGGAAGATATCCGTATCGTACAGGCGCAGGTCCGTGAACGTGTCCGTCTCGATCGCGGGGCCGGTCGCGCGCGCGGAGTCGTTCGGTTCGCGCGCGTCATCCGCGGGCAGCGGCGAATCGCAGTAGCGGTCGGCGTTGGCGAGGATGTCGTCCTCGTCCAGGTCGCGGGCGAGAGTCTTGTCGTTGTAAAAAGCGGACATCGTCGCGTACGTTTCGCTCGAATGATCCAGCCCCCAGAAGTGCCCCGCCTCGTGCGTCATCGTGTCGGAAAAATTGAACCGGTGACCGTCCGCGGGGCCGTCGTGCCAGCCCCAGTCGCGCGTATTGACGGCGATGTCGCAATCGACCACGCGGCCGGTGGATTCGTAAAAGCACTGCGTCACCGCGAGAACCTGCTTGTCGTAGGGCCAGTCCGGTTCGGCGTGGATGACGTTCGTGAAGTCGGCGCCCGACGACGCGATCGGCGTCATGCCGCCCATGTTCAACTCAACTTGGCAAAACGTCTGCCGGTTATGGTTCCAGCGGCGCATCGCGTTTTGGGCGTCTTCGGGTGCATCGCCGTAGAGTTCGGCGACGTTGTGCGAGATTTCAAACCCGACGGGAAAGCCGTCCCAAAAGCACGGAACGCCCGCGCACTTCGTGTATTTGTACGCATGAGCCGGCGCGGCGGCGGCGAAAAGCGTGGCGAGGGCGACAACGATCCGGACGCGCCTCACGGCTTGTCCCCGGCGGCCAGGCGACGCACGTCATCCGTCGTCAGCTTGTCTTCGGCGGGACGGCGCTCGACGGCGGCGGCGAGGTCTTCGTTGTCGGCCAGCGTGCGAAGCGGATCGCGCACGTAAAGCACACGGCCGGCCTCGCCGGTGACGATCGCGAATCGTCCCTGATTGAAGCCGACCACGCGCTTTTCGCCGATGACGCCGTCGCCTTCGAGCGCGACCAAAACACGGTCGCCCGTCTTGAACACCGGCGCGGCGGAAACGGCGAGGCCCTTTTTGCCGTCAAACCCGCCCGGCACCGTGAAGGTGACCGTTTTGGCCTTCGTTTGATCCGGCGCGGATTTGAACGAGATATCGATGCGCAGCGCCACGTCGGTGACGATCTGCGGCGCCTTGTCGCGATGCCGCGCGGCGGTGGCGACCACCTCGCCCGCGACGACGGTCGTCGCGGTCTTGAGCACGTGCTCGGTGGAAAGGCGCAGAAGACTCGTCGCACCGGCGGCGCCGGCGAAGGCGAGCACAAAAATGGCGGCCGGCGCGATCCGCGCGATGCGCGAGCGCCGAAATTTCGTGGCGATCAGGACAGGTACCCCCGCTCCCTCAGAATCGAAGGGAGATCGGGATATCCGATCTCCTGAAGCTCGTATTTTACACGAAGCGCCGGCCGGTCGAAAGAAACCAGGCGCGACAGGTCGATCGGCGTGCCGATGAGGATGAGGTCACAATCAACCTTCGCGATCGTCGCGGACAGATCGGCAAGCTGCTCGGCGCCGTAACCCACCGCGGGCAACACGCGCGTGAGCTGGGGCCACTCGGCGAACACGCGTTTCAGGTCGCCGACCAGTGACGGGCGCGGATCGACGATCTCGGCCGCGCCGAAGCGTTTCGCGGCCAGGTACGCCGCGCCATACCCCATTTCGCCGTGCGTCACGGTGGGGCCGTCCTCGATGCACAAGACGCGCTTGCCGCGCACGGCGTCCGGATCGTCCACGAAAAGCGGGCTCGCCGCCTCGACGATGGTCGCCTCCGGGTTCACCTCGCGCACGGAGCGCGCCAGGGCGCCGACGGCCTCGGCGCCGGCGGTCGCGGCCTTGTTGATGATAACGACGTGGGCGCGGAAAAGGTTCGCCGCGCCGGGATGATAGGTGCGCTCGTGCCCAACGCGAAGCGGGTCGGCGACGACGATCTCGAGCGACGGAAGAAAAAACGGCAGGTCGTTGTTGCCGCCGTCCCACAGAATGATGTCGGCTTCCTTCTCGGCCTCGGCGAGGATCGCGGCGTAGTCGATGCCCGCGTACACCACGCCGCCGGCGGCGATGTGCGGCTCGTATTCCTCGCGTTCCTCGATCGTGCATCGGTGCGTCACGAGATCGTTTTCGGAGGCGAAGCGCTGCACGCGCTGTTTGGTCAGGTCGCCGTACGGCATCGGATGACGAACGGCGACGACGCGCTTTCCGGCCTCGCGCAAAATCTTCGCGACGCGCCGGGTGGTCTGGCTTTTTCCGCAGCCGGTGCGCACCGCGGCGATGGAAACGACGGGTACGTTCGACCGGAGCATCGTGTCGCGCGCGCCGAGCAGGCGGAAATCGGCCCCGAGCGCGACGACGCGGCTTGCCATCGTCATCACGTGCTGAAAGGAAACGTCGGAGTAGGAGAACACGACCTCGTCCGCGCGCTCGCCGGTGATGAGCCGCGCCAGATCGGCTTCGGGCACGATGGGGACGCCGTCGGGGTAGCGATCGCCCGCCAGAAGGGGTGGATAGCGGCGGTCGTCGATGCCGGGGATCTGCGCCGCGGTAAACGCGATGACCCGCGAGGCGGGATCGTCCCGGAACACGGTGTTGAAGTTGTGAAAATCCCGTCCGCCCGCGCCCGCGATCACCACCCGCCTTTCGGCCATGACGTGCTCCTTCCGGTTGTCCGGGGAGAGCCTACCAGAAACCCCGCGCGTGGCGCACGCGTGTCGCCCACGAAAAAACGCCGGCCCGATCGGACCGGCGTTCGAATTGACCCGAATGTGCGCGAGACTTCCTTGCCTCTCTACTTCCCCGCCTGCTCCGCGAGCAGCTCGCCGATGATGAGATCCCACCAGGGGCGGTAGAAGCCCGCGATCTTGAAGCGCAGGACGTGGTCCGCGTCGAAGATGTAGTTTTGCGGCACGTAGTTGTTGAACTGGAAGTCCGCCATCGCCGAAGGACTGTCCACGCGCGGATCGTCGTTGATCTGCGGCGCGAGGATCTGCGCGTCGCGATTGCCGAAGAAATCCGGATGCTCGGGCGGGACCGCGTAGTGGTAGAGCGTCCAGTTTTCCAGGTCCTCGTCGTCCACGATGGTCCCGTACGGATCCTCGAGCGCCATCGACAGAACCTGGACGTCCTCGCCGTAGTCGGCCTGCAAGGTGTCGAGTTGCGGTGCCTCGGCGTCGCACGGCGGGCACCACATCGTCATGCTTGTGATGACGAGGATCTTGCCCGCGAACTCCGAGCGCGTGAAATCGCGGTAAGTCCCGGTTGCCTTGACCGGCGGATCGGCCTGGAAGCCGCGCTTGGTGAAATCGCCCAACGTCGAACCGATCGCGCCCTGGAGGCCGCGTTCGATCTTGTAAATGAAGCTGACGTGGTTGCTCTCGTTGTCGTCAAGGTCGGTCACCCAGATCTCGATCTTGTGCGTACCCTCGGTCAGCATATCGTCGTCCTCAAGAACGAGGCCGATATATTGGTCGCTCGCCTTGCCGAACTTGCCGATCTCGTCGGACAGGTCGGATTCCTCCGGGTCGCCGTTGTCGAGCGACAGATACATCTTGCCGCCGCCGAGATTTTCGTCGTCATCACGCCAGCCGGCGTAAAACGCGACGCGCTCGAAGTCCGGGTCAAACGCATTGCCGACCGTCCAGACGAACGACTCGTCGACGTAATCCCAGAAAAGGTCGAACGCGGGGTTCGAGGCCCAGATGTACGTCTTCTCGTTACGCAGCAGCGGAATGCCCTCGTCGTCATCGTCATCCGCATCGTCATCGTCCGCGTCGTCGTCGTCCGCGTCGTCATCGTCGTCATCATCGTCGTCGTCGTCGCCGGAGACGCCGAAGCACGCACCAAGCGCCGCGCAATCGCCGGCCTGGGCCGCGCACCCGACCGTGGCATCATCCATCGATCCAAGCGAATCCAGGCAACCGTCCATGTCGCCGATGGCGAGAGCCGACGCAACGTCGGGGCAGTTCGTCATTTTGTCGCAAGCCGTTTGGGCGTCGGCCGACGACGAATCGTCATCATCGTCGTCGTCGTCATCGTCGTCTCCGCAGCCGCAGCCCGCCGCGGCCACGAGCGAAAACGAGGAAATCGTGACAAGAAGGAACAGGAGGAACAGGCGCGTGCGCGCGTGCTCCGATCGATCGGTCATCAGCATGATGCTACCCTCTCCCGAAAGCCCGATTGGACTGACCGGCGTGTTTGAAAAGCGCATAATTCTGTCGATTATCCGCGTGCACGTCAATCGGAATGGGCGGGATCGATTTCGCCAAAAACAGCCGAAAATCGCGTTTGGCCAATGAGCCCGGCGAAGGGTCGCGGGAACCATTCTCAGGCGATCGGGAACAACGATACAATCTCGTTCGTACCATCGGGGGGTGACAATGCGCGGATACGGGACGCTTCTCTGGTTTCTTGTGATTTCGCTTGCGTTGGCCGCGCCGGGTTGTGGGTGCGGCGACGGCGATGACGACGATGACGGCGGCGGCGGGGACGACGATAGCTCCGATGACGACGTTTCCGACGACGACTCGGACGATGACGATTCGGGCGATGACGATAGTGGCGGGGACGACGACGCCGCGGATGACGACACCCTGGAGACGGTCTTCGACGAAAACTTCGATACGATGACCGTCGGCGAGCCGC
Organism: bacterium; assembly: GCA_019912885.1. Lineage (NCBI taxonomy): Bacteria > bacterium. The sequence goes on along the minus strand of JAIOHV010000082.1, from coordinate 13,543 downwards.
CGGCCGATCCGTGGATCGTCGAGGCGTCGGGCTCGTCGAGCGAGGCGATCGTCACGGACGCGTTTCCCGCCAAGGCGCCGTTCGGACGCCTTGTCGAAATCACCAAGGGCGACGGTCCGGGCGACTATACCTACGTGACGCGCCATACCGGATCGGCGCCCACTTTCGCCGCGACGCTGGAGGCCGATCTTTATTTCACGATCGACGAAGTCGCCGCGGTGCGAATCTATTCGACCGGTTCGCTCGGCAACGAGCTGCGTCAGGTGTACGAGTTCTACTGGGACATCTTCACGGACGCGTTTCGCGTTCTCTACGACGACGGAGACAGCATCGAGTCGGCAGAATGTCCCGGACCGGGCTTTAACGAGTGGTTCCGCCTGCGCGTGGAGCTCGATCCCATCCTGTTTCGCTCCACGACGCTCATCGACGATGTCCCTTGTGCCGAGGATACGCCGTTCATGTTCGACGCCATGTTCCTAGCGGAAATCTGGTTCGTCCTGACCGCCCCGACGAGCGCGAATACGATATACGTCGATAACGCGCGATATCGCCAGGCGATCGCCTCGTTTGCGTGCGACGATTCGTGCTTCCTTTCGAATAACGACTCCTGCGACGATGGCGGCACGGGATCGAGCACCAGCGTTTGCGACTACGGCATGGATTGCACTGACTGCGCGAGCCGCATCTGGCCGCCGCCCGCGAATTGAGCGCCCACGCGCGTCCTTGATCTTCCGCTTCCCGCGCGGCAAACTCCGGTGCCGTTTCGTGGAGGCGCGGAAATGCGTGTGTTATTGCGTTTGTGGCCGATCGTCTGCCTTGCCGTTGTCGCGCTTGTCGCGGCCGGCTGCGGCGAAAAAAAAGATAGCGAGCCCGAGTGCCCGGAGTTCGCCGATTTTCAGATCTATCCGGAGAGCGGCGATCACGAGACGCTCTACGAGCTTTTCGTCCTTCTGTCCGGCGATAGCGACAACCGCGGCGTCGATCGCATCCGCGCGGAGCTTCTGACCTCCGACGGCCGGGGCACCGGCAAGGCGTTCGACCTCGTGCAAAGCGACTCGGATTCGCGCCGTTTTCTCCGCTCGTTCGAGGGCGTCGATCTGTGCAAGGAGAACGTTTGCAATCTCTTTTTCCGCGTTGTCGCGGATCACGAAAGCGGGTGCATCAAGGGATTTGACTCCTCGATTTTCCAGGTCGATTCCCGCGCGCTCGGCGATGACGACACCGCCGATGACGACACGACGGACGACGACGCCGCGGACGACGACGACGCCGCGGATGACGATACCTCCGATGACGATACCGCCGACGACGACACGGCGGACGACGACACCGCGTAGCGTCCGATGAGCGTTCGCGAATACCTCGACGCCCGGGCGCGTCTGGTGGAACACGCGCTCGACGCGTGCACCGGCGGCGATCCCGGTCCGTTCGGCCGCCTGCAGGAGGCCATGCGCTACAGCCTGCTCGCGGGCGGCAAGCGCGTGCGCCCGGTGCTCGCCATCGCGGCGTGCGAAGCGGTTGGCGGCACGGCCGAAACGGCGATGCCCGTCGCCTGCGCATTGGAACTGGCCCACACCTACACGCTGATCCACGACGATCTTCCCGCGATGGACGATGACGATTTCCGCCGGGGCCGGCCGACAAACCACAAGGTCTTTGGCGAGGCGCAGGCGCTTCTCGCGGGTTGCGGCCTGCTTTCGCTGGCTTTCGAAATTGTGGCGCGCGCGACGGCGGACGGCCTTTTCCCGGCGGATCGCGCCGCGCGCATCGTCGCGCTATTGGCCGACGCGATCGGCTGGCGCGGCGTCATCGGCGGGCAGAGCCTGGATATCGAATCGACCGGCAAGACCGTCGATATCGAGCGCGTCACGCTGATCTGCCGGATGAAAACCGCTGTCCTGATTTCCGCGTCCGTGCGCGCGGGGGCGATTGCGGCGGGCGCGCCGCGCGCGAAGGAGGAGGCCCTGGCCCGCTTTGGCGACGCCATTGGCCTGGCGTTTCAGATCGCGGACGACGTGCTGAACGTGACGGGCGACGCGGAAAAATTAGGCAAGGGGACCGGCACGGATGCCGAGGCCGGCAAGACGACGTTCCCCGCGCTGCTGGGCCTTGACGGCGCGCGCCGCCGCGCGGCGGAACGGCTCGACACGGCGCTCGCCGAAATCGCCGGCTTCGGCGCCGCGGCCAAACCGCTACGCGACCTGGCGCGGTACATCGTCAATCGCGACAGGTAACGTCGACGCCGAAAAAGCGTACGCCGAAACGCGCTCCCGGATTCGATGGGACAGACAACCTGATGGACCTGATGGACTGAATTGACCCATCGTCCATCGCTTCGCGAGAATGCGATGCCACTCACGCGTGGCTCCGTGTTCGAACTATTTTCCATCTCCTGTTTCCTATTTCCTGTTTCCTCATTACTCTTTCCCCCATGGCGCTTTCACTCTCCGATCCGCTTCCCCGCATGCGTCACGTCGAACCCGTCCCGGTCGAGGTCGAGGGGCGCTCGATGATCTCGCTCAAGGATCCGCAGCGCTACGCGAGCGCGATGATCACGCTCGACCGCACCGGCCTTTTCCTTGTGTCGCATTTCGACGGGCGCACGCCGCTTGGGGCGTTGGCCCACGATTTCGAGGAGCAAGCGCGTCATCCGCTGCCGGCCGAAGATGTCGAGCGCCTCATCTCGGTGCTCGATCGGCACTTCTACCTGGACAACGCGCGTTTTCAGATGCGACGCGAACAGGTGGACAAGAAGTGGTACGAATCGCCGATCCGCCCGTCGGCGCTTTTCGATTACGCCACGCCGGGGCGTGAAAAAGAGGCCTGGGACGAGCTTCGCAACATCCTCGACACGCACTTCCGCGACGCGGGCTATCCCGTGGGCGCCGATATCCGGACGGAGCGAAACGACCTCGCGGCCCTGATCGCGCCGCACATCGATTTCATCCGGGGCGGCGCGGTTTGGGCGCACGCGTACGCCGAGTTCGCGCGTTCGTTTCGCGGGCGCACGGCGGTGATCGTCGGGACAAACCATCAGCCGCACAAGCAGCCGGTTTCAATGACGCGCAAGCATTTCGCGACGCCGTTCGCGCTGATGCGGACGGATATCGACCTCGCCGAGGAAATCGCGGCGCAGCTTCCGCTCGATCCGTTCGAGGACGAATTACCGCATCGCGCGGAGCACTCCATCGAACTGCCCGCGGTGATGCTCGCGTATTTGCGGCCGGACATCCGCATCGTTCCAATTCTCGTCGGCGGCGCAAGGCATCTGGTGGAAGGCACCGAGGACGAGGAGACGGAGGAGTCGCTCGCCGCCCTGGCATCCGCGTGCGCGGGCGTGCTTGAAGGCAACGATGACGCCGCGATCATCGCGTCCGCGGACCTCGCGCACGTCGGCCCGATGTTCAACGATCCGTTTCGCGTTGACGACACTAAGGCGGCGATCAATCGCGAACGCGACCTCGACATGCTCGATCCGCTCACGCGCGGCGAGCCGGAGGGTTTCGTGCGTTACGTTGTCGAGGAAAAGGACGTGCGCAAGGTCTGCGGGCTGACGCCGATCTACGTTGTCGCGTCGGCCTGCGGCACGCCGTTCACGCTTTTGGCCCATGACCAGTGGGTCGATAAGGACGGGCAGGGACTTGTGAGTTACGCCGCGCTCGCCTCCCGGCGCGCCCGGTAGCCGCGCCGGGCGCGCGTTGCGATGTCAGGGCCGCGACCGTCAGGGAGCGGGTGCATTCGCGAGCGCAATAATGGGGAGGTATCACCCGCTCCGTGACGGTCGCGGCTCCGTTTGCGGCTCCTTTTTAAGCGCGTCGGCAAACCGGTTGGCGATCATCAAAGCCGCGCGCGGGGACGGATGCGCGCCGTCGGGGAACAGCGACGACGCCCTGGCGCCGCATGCGCCATCGAAAATCGCCGGTACATCGATGACCGCAAGGCTTTTCGGCGGCGTGTATGCTCCCGCCGCGACGCATCCGTTGTCGACCGCGACGGGCTTCGCGAAATACGCGGCGGCGCCGTTCTCGCGCGCGAGACGGTCGATCGCGCGCAGATTCGCTTCGTACTCCGCGCGATACACGCGCGGAACCGGCGCGCCCGGGCGCTCGTGCGGCACGGGCGCTGGCTTGGCTATCGCGCGCAGCAGCGCGTAGATTCGCGAACGCGCTCCGATGCGGTCGATGCGCCAGCGCAGCGGGGAGGGCGCCGGCAGGCGCGAATCCGGCACGCGCGCGGCGTCCGACCAGTCGTTCCAGCCGACGTACACGATCACCGCGTCGGGACGGTATTTCGGCATGAGGCCTTCGAGGTAGCGCCGCGTCTGAAGCGAACTGTACCCGACGACCCCCGCGTTCAGCACCTCGACCTCGCCGCGCGCGGATAACTCGCGCGACAGATGCGCGCCGATCGTCTGCTCGTCGGGCAATCGAAATCCGTAAACAACCGAATCACCGGCGAGAATGATGCGCGGAACGCCGTCGCGGCGTTTGACCGGCACGCGGTCTCCGCGAAACCCGTCCACATTGACGAGTTCGCCATCCTCTTCGCCGCCGGGGACAAGCCGCCAGAAACGGCGCGGATCGGGCTCGTACAGATTGGGGCTGGCCAGCGGATTCAGGCGGAACGCCGGCGGTTCCGGGGCGGGAATGCCGGCGGCGCGCAACGCGGCCTCGGCGAAAAGCAAAGCCGCGGCCACCGCCGCGAGCGTGAAGATCGCCCGGCGCCTCACCCGCGGACCTCCCGCACGGTCGTTTCGGCGGTCAAATAACCCCCTCTTGCGTCAACATGCGGGGCAAGGATATAAATGACGCGCTTATCCGCAATGGACGGATACGTGCGGCGCGTGTGCATTCTCGCCGCCACGATGATTCGAGTTGGGAAGGAGGGTTCCCCCGTGCGTTTGATGACCACCATTGGACTTGTGCTTTTGCTCGCCTGCGCGTTCCCGGTCGCCGCGCTCGCGCAGGATGACGATTCCGCGGCCGACGACGACACGGCCGACGATGACGACACGTCGGCGGACGATGACGCGGGCGACGATGACGCGACGCCCGGCGAGTTTTCGGCAGAGCTCGATTTCACCTCTCCCGTTCTTTTGAACCCGAACGTGAAGTACGAGTTCGATTTCGTCGTTTCCAATACCACGTCCGCCACCTCGTCGCAGCATTGGGTCGAGATTGTCGATCTCTTCCTCCCGACGACCGGTTACGACGTGAACGCATCGGAGATCGCCGATCCCGATCCCCTGCACGGCGGCCAGTGGACGTCCGAGCGGCTGCTCGACGACGATACCGCGATCGGTATCCGTTGGCAGTATTCGACGGGCATCTCCTCCGAAGCGTACGGCGACGTGCGTGAGGGCGAGACGCTCGAATTCGCGTTCATGGCGACAACGGACGCCGAGGCGACAGACGGCTTCGACTATCGCATCACGGCCGACTCCAACCAGTTCGTGCAGGGCACCGCGTATATCGGCGGCGAACCGACCGACGACGACACCGACGGTGACGATGATGACGACGACGATGACGATGATGACGACGACGATGATGATGACGACGACGATGACGACGATGACGACGACGACGGGTGCGGCTGTTAAGGCGAGGAAATAGAAAATAGAAAAGAGGACGCGCCGCCCGGAAACAGGCGGCGCGTTTTTTTGCGCGCGTGGCGGGCGCGCCGGCCGCTCTCAACAAATCCGCGCAATCTGCGTAATCTGCGGATTCCGTTCCGTGTTCCGCGCCGCGACCGGCGCCGGGGGCAATCGCAATGGGCCGCGTCATCGTTTTCGGCATGGACGGCGCCGATCCGGATCTCCTTTTCCCGTGGGCGCGCGACGGACACCTGCCGCATCTGAGGTCGATCCTCGAACGCGGCGCGCACGGCCGCCTCGAATCGACCATCCATCCGCTGACCCCGCAGGCGTGGACGACCATGACCACGGGCGTGAACGCCGGTCGGCACGGAATCTTCGATTTCGGCGCGCGCGAACCCGGCAGCTACGATGTGCGCCTTGTCACCAGCCGCGACCGGCGATTTCCGACGATCTTCGAGACCCTGCCGGATCCCTTCACCAGCGGCGCGCTGAATGTTCCGCTGTCGTATCCTGTCGCGGATGTTCGCGGATTTGCCGTCGGCGGCATGCACACGCCGTCGCTTAACGCGCCCGGCGCGTTTTATCCGCCGGACCTTCGATCGGTGCTCGAACGCTGGGTCATCGACGTCATGGTCCATTGGTACGAGGACCGCGCGCGTTTTTGCGACGACCTGTTCGCGATGCTGAACGCGCGGCACGAGGCTGCCCTCGCGATGTTCGACGAGCGCAAGCCCGACCTGTTCTTCCCGGTGTACGTTGCGCTCGATCGCGCGCAGCACGCGTTCTGGGAAGACATGACGGCGGAGCATCGCGCAACCCCGGGCGCGCTTGGCGGTTTCGGCGACGCAATCTTCGAGACCGCGCGGCGGCTCGACGCCTGCGTTGGCGATTACCTCGCTCGCCTTGGGCCGGACGACCATATGCTCGTCGTGTCCGACCACGGTTTCGGCGACCTTCGCGGCGACGTGTATCTCAACGCCTTCTTGGCCGAGGCGGGGTATCTCGCCTTCGATCCCGACAAGATCCGCGCGGCGGCCGCGTCGACGCATTCGCCACCCGACGGCATCGATCCGCGCCACGCGTGGCACCGGCGCCTGGACGACGGCCGCGCGCCCGAACCGCTGCCGGACGACGACGGCGCGATCCGGCGCGGGCTCGTCGATGCGCGCTACAAGTCATGGGCGACGGTCGACTGGTCACGCACGCGTGCGTTTTCGTCGGGCTTGTTCGGGCAGGTCTGGATCAACCTCGCGGGGCGCGAGCCGGAGGGCATCGTCGCGCCGGGGCGCGAATACGAGGAATTGCGCGACGAATTGGCGCCGAGGCTCGCGGATCTCGTGCATCCGGGGGACGGCGCGCCGCTGACCTCGTTTGTCGCGCGGCGCGAGGAACTCTATTGGGGCCCGCATCTGGAATGCGCGCCGGATATCGTGGTGGCGTTTCGCGATTACGCCTACATGACGCGCGGCGCCACGGAATTTCGCTCAACGTCGCTTGTCGGGCCCGTCGTCGTCGGTCACACGGGAAACCATCGCCTGCACGGGATCGTCGCCGGCGTCGGGCCGCGCATCGCGAACGCACGCGATATCGACGCGCACATCCTCGAGATCGCGCCGACGATTCTGTACCTGCTGGACGCGCCGATTCCGATGAACCTCGACGCGCCGCCGGCTCGCGCGCTTTTGCGCGAGGACGCGCTGGCCGAACATCCGCCGCGCGCGGGCGCACCGGTGGCGGCGCGCGTTATCGAGGCGCGCGACGCGCCGACCGCCGCGCAGATGACAGCGGTGCTCGATCGGCTGCGGGGTCTGGGATATCTGGGGTAGAACGAGGATCGAGGATTGAGGACGGAGTGGAATCGCGGTTTCCGAAAATCGTGCGGCCGGCAATGGACATCATGGACACGATGGACGATATGGACATGATGGACGACATGAAATATTCCGCGAGACGAACCGCAACCGAACGGAAGCGGGTCTGACATGACCTTCGAACTCGAACACGAAACACCGGAAAAGCCCATCCTGCGCGCGGCGGTATGCGGCGCGGCCGGCCGCATGGGGCGGATGCTCGTCGAATATCTCGCGGGCAATCCGGGATTTGAACTCGTCGGCGCCACCGAGCACGCGGCGCACGCGGACATCGGCAAGGATGTCGGAACCGCGCTTTTCGGCCGCGCCATCGACGTGGCGCTCGAGCCCGATTTGCGCGTCGCGGGCATGGGCGCCAATGCCGTCATCGACTTCACGCATCCGGAGGCGTCGCTGGCGCACGCGCGTATCTGCGCGGACGCGGGCCTGCCGTTCGTGTGCGGCACGACCGGCATGTCGCCCGCGCAGCTTGCCGAATTCCGCGAGATCGCCGCGCGCACGCGCACCGTGTTCGCGTCGAATTTTTCAACCGGCGTCACGCTGCTTAACGCGCTGGCGTTTCGCGCGGCGCGCGCGCTCGGCGAGGATTTCGACGTGGAGATCGTGGAGACGCACCACCGCCACAAGGCGGACGCGCCGTCGGGCACCGCATTGACGCTCGCCCGGTCGGTGGCGCGGGCGATCGGCGTGGACGAGGGCGCTTACGTCCACGGGCGCGAGGGCGTGGTCGGCGCGCGGCCGGGAGGGCAGATCGGCCTGCACGCTGTTCGCGGCGGCGATGTCGTCGGCGAGCACGAGGTGCAATTCCTGGGCGAGGGGGAGCAAATCATGTTGCGCCATCGCGCGACGAGCCGGCTGACGTTCGTGCGCGGCGCGATCCGCGCGGCGCTCTGGCTGCAAAAGCAGGAGCCCGGCATCCACGACATGCGCGACGTGCTGGGGCTGTCCTGATGCGCATCGCGCGTTATCACCACGAGGACTACAAGGGATTCGGCCTGGTCGAGGACGGGCGCGTCTATCCGGTGCAAAACCCGTTCATCGCCGAGACCGACCATCTTGCGGCGATCACCGCGTCGCGCACCGGTCACGGCGCGGTTTCGCTTTCGCGTGTACGGCTTTTGTCGCCGTGCGTTCCGTCGAAGATCGTCTGCGTCGGCGTCAATTATGCCGCGCACGCCAGGGAAATGGGGCGCGCGGACCTGCCGAAAGAGCCGCTCATTTTCCTCAAGGCGCCGTCCGCCGTAATCGGCCCCGGCGATCCGATCGTGCGGCCGGCGATCTCCGAGCGCGTCGATCACGAGGCGGAGATCGCCATCGTCATCGCGCGCACGTGCCGAAACGTGCCGCCCGAGGAGGCGTTGTCGGTCGTGCTGGGCTACACCTGTCTGAACGATGTGACCGCGCGCGATTTGCAACGGCGCGATGTGCAATTCTCGCGAGCCAAAAGCTTCGACACGTTTTGCCCGATGGGGCCGTGGATCGAAACCGGGCTGGATTCGACCGACGCCGGCGTCGAGGCGTGGGTCAACGGCGAAAAGCGCCAGGACGGACGCACGAGCGATCTCATCTTTGGCGTGCCCGCGCTCATCGCGCACATCACGCGCGTCATGACGCTGTATCCGGGCGACGTCATTGCGACGGGTACGCCCGAGGGCGTCTCGCCGCTTCTGGCGGGCGACGAGGTGACGGTGACCGTGGAGGGCATCGGCTCGCTGACGAACCCGGTGGTTGACGAAGAGTAGTCTATCCGCGGATTGCGCCGATTTCGCGGATTTCATTTTGTTCACGCGGAGGCGCGAAGACGCGGAGGCGCTGGAAATGAAACGCGCCGCGGATTCGGGCGGCGCGCTCTCTTTTCTCTTTTCTGTTTTTCTCTTTTCGCGTTCTAGCAGCCGCATCCTCCCTGGCCGCCGGAAAGCTCCTCGCCACCTTCGTCGTCGTCGTCCGTCGGTTCTTCGTCGCCGGCGAAATCGTCGTCGAACATGCCTCCCGTATCGTCGTCGCCCGTGCCGTCGGTGTCGTCATCGCCGGTGTCATCATCGGGCAACGTGTCGTCGTCCGCATCGTCGTCATCGTCGGCGGGTTGCGTCGTCGTTGTTGTCGACGTGGTTGCGGGGACGGAAGTCGTCGTCGTACCCGGAGCCGTTGTCGTGGTGGTGCCCGGCGAGGTTGTGGTCGTTGTGGAGCCGGCGGTCGTCGTCGTGGTCGAGGGCGCCGTGGTGGTTGTCGTCGGCGCGGTTGTCGTTGTCGTGCCGGCCGTCGTGGTCGTCGTCGGCGCGGTTGTCGTCGTCGTACCGGCTGTCGTGGTCGTCGTCGGCGCGGTCGTCGTTGTCGTGCCGGCCGTTGTGGTCGTCGAAGACGATGTCGTCGTCGTGGTTGTGGTGGTGGTTGTCGTTGTCGTTGTGGTTGTGGTTGTCGTTGTGGTTGTGGTTGTGGTTGTGGTCGTCGGTGTGGTGGTGGTTGTCGTCGGGATCGGGCTTTGCTGAACCGTTTTCACGTCGTTGAACCCTCCGCTCGACCCGTCGACGACGTACGCCGTATTCCCGATCGCCGCTCCCGATGTGCGGTAGATGGAAAGGAACATCGTGCCGAAATCGGTCCATCCGCCGCCCGCCGCGATGTTTCGGATGTAGGAATTCGTCGCCAAGGCGTCCGACGCGTCGACGCCACCCGCGACGATGAAGACCTCCCCGGATCCGCCGGCCTGAACGCACCCCTGCGCCCAACGCGCCGCCGGCAGGCTGGTGGTGTCATTCGACCACGTGTTGGCGGAAACGTCGTAAATGTATCCCGTGGCAAGCGCCGCGCCGTTGTTGCCGCCGACGACGTAGATGCTGTTGTTGTATCCGAACGCGCAGTGGAATCCGCGCGCCCCCGGCATGTTCGCGCGCGCGAGCCAGGTGTTGCCGATGGGGTCGTAACGCAGCAGTTGGTTTGACGGCACGAATCCGCTCGACAGATCGCCGCCGCCGACCATGTAGATGTAGCCGCCGAGCGCGACGAGCTGCGGTCCCCACGTGCGTCCGTTGGGCACCGTCGCGAGGGTGTTCGTCCAGGTGTTCGTCGAGGTGTTGTATTTGTAGAACTTGTTCGCGCCCGGCGCCGTCACGCCGTTGATCGATCCCGCGCTGATGAAGACCTCGTTGCCGATTTGCGCGGCGCGCACCGTGTAATCCAGAAAGTCGGACGAAAATTGCCGCGGCGTCCACGTGCCCGCCGTGAATTGTTCGACCGTGCCTCCCGAGACTCCCAAAAAATAGTAGGTGAAATAATCGAAGCCGCTGAAGTTGAACAACGACGCCCCGTTCGAAACCGTCGCGTTGTCCATGTAGTAATACGTTGTGGACACGCCCTGCGTCCACGGCCCGTCAACCCCGCTTGCGACCGGCGGCTCGAAGGTTTCGCCGAACCAGTCCGTGACCGAGCCGGTGCTCGCCGCCGGGGCCGCGTAGCCCGCGCCGGCCGTCGTCAGTGCGATCGCGACGGCGATCGCCGCCATGGCGGATTTCATGATCCCTCCCCGCGCCGCGCGACAAACCGCGCCACGTCGCGACAGCCCCTGATGCCCGATCGAAAAAGTGTTTCAGCGCGGGCGGGCGCTGTCAAGCAAGGCGCGCACAACCGCGGCGGTCTTTCGCATCACGCCATCGATTCGCGGTAACGGCAGCCTCGTCAGCCGCCACAGCAACCGCCGCCGTCGTCGTCGTCATCATCATCGCCGTCATCGCCGCCGCCGTCATCGTCGCCGTTCGCGTCGTCGTCGTCGCTTCCCCCGGTTGTCTGCCCGCACAGCGAAAACGCCGCGTCGGTCGCCGATCCGACCTCCGTGACGTCGAAGAAGTCCGATCCCGCGCCATGCCCGCCGCCGGGATTGATGAGCTTGGCGATGGCGCCGAACGAGGCATCGGCCGTTTCCCAATACCAGTCGCCAAAAACGCCATCGAGCACCGCGTAGCACGAGAGCCAATACGTGCCGCCCGAAAACGTCGGCGGTGCGTCGAGGACCATCGTGAAGCTGACGTCCGCGTTCGACAGCGTGATCGCGGCATCGGCCGGCGCGTTCGACTGCGTCCACGCGCCCGCGCCTCCGTAGACGGGGTATCCGTCCGGAACGCCGCCGTCATCGTTCCAGATTCCGCAGACGATCAGATTGGCGCTCGTCAATGGCGGGGACGCCTGGTTACCGACGACGGCGACCCGTTCGATCGTCCATTCGTCACCCGACGGAATTTCGAAATCGTCCATGGCGAAAACGTCGAGCGCGTCGCTCGCGGGCGGATAGTCCTGCGACAGAAATCCGGCGTCGGCCGCAGCGGACGGCTGATCCCAAAGCGCGACGCACGCGTCGTCCTGCGCGCTCGCAAAACCGGCGAACGCGATAAGCATCGATGCCGCGACAAGCAGTTTCGCCGCCTTGTCCATGGTGTATCCCCCGCGCGGAAAGTCGATGCGCCCACGATGAATCCGCGCGGGGCCGGCGTCAATCGTTTCCGCGAAACCGCCGCGCGTTTGCCACGGGATCGAAACAGAAAAGCGCCCCGCGCAGCCGAGGCCGCGCGGGGCGCTTTGAATGTCTTGGTTAGCGCCGGTCAGCAGCCGCAGCCGCAACCGTCATCGTCATCGTCGTCGTCGTCGTCGTCGTCGTCGTCGATCGCATCGTCATCGTCGTCATCGTCGTCATCGGTCGCGTCGTCGTCTGTCGCGTCGTCGTCTGTCGCGTCGTCGTCGGTAGCGTCATCATCCATGTCGTCATCCATATCGTCATCGGCCGCGGTGTCGTCGTCGGCGGTATCGTCGTCCATGTCATCGTCATCGCCGGGGATCGTCGTTGTCGTTGTCGAACCGCCGGTGGTCGTTGTGGCGCCGGTCGTCGTCGTCGCGCCTGTCGTGGTCGTGGCGCCGGTCGTCGTTGTCGTGCCACCGGTCGTGGTCGTGGCGCCAGTCGTCGTGGTCGTGGTCGGCGCTGTCGTCGTTGTGGTGGTTGGCACGGTCGTGGAGGTCGTCGTCGCGACTGTCGTGGTCGTGGTCGTGGTCGTCGAGCTCACGCACAGCGAAAACGCGACGTCCGTGCTACCGTCACCAATTAACGACACATCAAAAAACGACGTTCCAAACCCAAAGCCGTTGCCGGGATTGATGCCTTGCGCCTCGGCGCCGAACGAATCGGTCGATCTCTCGAGATACCATTGGCCCCCGACGAGAAACGCCATTTCGGGATAGCAACTTAGCCAATAGGTTCCAGGGGTCAGCGTCGGCGGGGAACTGACGCTCATGATGAAATCGGTGTTTGAATCGAAAAGCGTGATCTGCGGCGATACCGGAAGATTCGACTGCGTCCAGTCCGCCGCGGCGCCGTAAACAGGCCATCCGTCGGGCACGCCCGCGGCGTCTCCCCAGATCCCGCAAACGAGCCCGGTCGCGAGGGTCAGGTTGCCGGTGGATCCGATGATTTCGATCTCGTTAAGAACCCACGTCTGCCCGCCGGGCACCGTAAAGTCGTCCATGATGAACGTGTCGTATGCGTTGTAAGCGACCTCGAAATCCTGATCGACGACCCCGTTAACCGCGAGGTTGGCGGTCTGGTCCCATACGACGACGCAGTCGTCGTCTCCCGCCACGACCTCTTCGCTGTCGAAGTCGTCGTCGTCGAAGTCGTCATCGTCGAAATCCGAATCGACCGGCGCCGCAGTCACGGGTCCCCCATCATCGCCGGAAAAGCCCGTCAGGCTGGCGCCCAATACGAGAATCGCTAGCGTAAACATGAGAATTGGCCATCTCTCTATCGGCATCTTCGTCCCTCCTGCGCCCCCGCATTGGTATGGAAACCCGCCCCAACCGGGTGATTCGCCCGTAAACGAGCGCGCAAATCAACATATGAGTTGCCGGAATTGTCGCGTCTGAGCGGCGCAAGGTCAAGCCGATGGCGTCGTGGCTGTACGAAGCGGGGAAGATGTCCTTGGTATAAGCGGGAGTAGATGTCCGGATTTCCGGCGGGGAGGTTTAAACGGGTGCGATGCAGCACTCATCCAACGCCCTGTCCCGCGAGGCCAAAGCCATGACGCGACGGGAAGTG
>JAIOHV010000081.1 GCA_019912885.1 bacterium | reverse complement strand
CGCGGCGATCGCCGACGACGATCTTCCGCCCGACCTGCCCGCGGATCCGCAAGCGCGATTCCTGGCGTTCGTGCGCGCGAAGGATCTCGGCCTGTGGGCGCACGCGGGCCACGGCGAGGTGACGGTTGACGGCGATCTCGTCCGCATCGCGGCGCCCAAGGGCATGCACTTCGACGCGCTGACGGAGGAAAAGGGCGCTCTGGGCGAAGCCGCACGCGCGGCGTTCGGCGACGACGCGCGGGTCGAGATCGCCATCGGCGAGCGCCGGCAGGACGATCGGCGCAAGGCTGAAAACGAGCGGCGCGAGGAGGAGGCGGCCGTCCGCCGGCGCGTGCTCGATGATCCGGGCGTCACCCTTTTGCAGCAGACCTTCCCCGAGGCCACGATCACGGTTGTGCCCGAAAAGCGATAGAATCGGTTTGAATTCCTCGGGGCTTGCCCGTAAAGTTCGCGACAGCGTGGGCGATCGGCTCGCGCCCGAGCGTCAAAACCATGCGCGCGCGTGCCCGATACGCGCCACGGCGCGCTTTTCCGAAGGACAGGGGGGCCGGGCCATGACGACCAATGAGCGGGACGAAGACGCCGGAGTGCGTTTGCTGGATGAAGCGATATTCGAAACGGCGGATGACGCGGACTTCGACCGCGAATTCGACACCGATGCGATTTTCGCGGACACGCGCCGTCCCGGCGACGAACCGGGCGATGACGAAGAGGACGACGACGACGCGGACGACGACGACGACGCGGACGACGACGACGAAGATGACGATGACGAAGATGACGATGACGAAGACGATTACGACGATGACGACGGCGACGTCGATGACGATGACGACGAAGACGACGAAGAAGAAGAAGAAGATGATGATGATGATGATGATGACGACGACGAGGACGATGAGGACGATGAGGATGACGACTTCGCACCGGCGAATGGCGAATTCCGCGCGGCGGACGTTCTGGAGCGCATCTGCCGATACATCGATCCGAACGCGGAGGTGGACGCGAAAAACGAGGAGGACCGCCTGGTGCTGACGGTGTCGGCCAACGGCTCGGGCCTTTTCATCGGCCACCACGGGCAGACGCTCGACGCGCTGCAATACGTCATCAACCGGATCGCGGGCCGGCACGACGATCAGCCGCCGCGCATCGTGGTCGATTCGGAGAACTACCGCGAACGCAAGGCCGCGCGCCTGACCGACGACGCGTGGACGATGGCCGAGGAGGTTCTGCGCACCGGCCGGCCGGTGTTGAGCCCGCCGCTGTCCGCGTTCGACCGGCGCATCATCCATACCGCGCTCGCGACCGATGACCGCGTCACGACGCGGAGCCTGGGTGACGGCGAATACAAGCGCGTGCAGGTGGTTCGGAGATAGAACCGCCGTGGGAACGGGCAAGGACTACCGCAAGCGCGGCGGGGGCATGGAAGGCGCGGCGCTGTTTCTGCTTGCGCTGCAACGCTCCGGCAGCGAGCGGCTGATGGGCGCCGACGAGATCATCCGTTCCACGCTGCGCGACCTCGGCGTGACGCGGCCGCAGGTCGAAAGCTACATCGAGGCGCACCGCGGCGAGCTGGAAGCGAAACTCGGCGACGGCGGCAAGTCCGCCGAAGGGAGAAACTGATGGCCGACGAAACCGGCGGCAAGAAGGAAGAAAAACCCGGCGCGCAGCAGATGAAATTGCGCCTGAAGGTCGACGATGCCCTCGCGGGCGGCGAATACGCGAATATCATCGCCGTCAACCACAGCGAGGGCGAGTTCGTCATCGACACGTTTTTCCACGAGCCGCGCCTGTCGATGGCGCGCATGAAGCACCGGGTCATCATGTCGCCGCGCAACGCCAAGCGCCTGGCGATGATGCTCAACGCCTCGGTCGAACGCTGGGAGCAACAGTGGGGGAAAATCGACCTGACGCAGAAGGGATCGGATTTCAAGTTGGTCCATTGAAGACAATTGAGCTGTTTTCGCCCACGAACCGCGACCGTCAGGGAGCGGGTACTGATGTTACGAACCGCGACAGTCAGGGAGCGGGTTTTTGATACGAACCGCGACCATTAGGGAGCGGATACTGAGGTTACGAACCGCGACCGTTAGGGAGCGGGTTTGACGCAAGAGGCTGCTGCTTGGAAAACCTGATCAACCGAAGGCCCGCCGGAACTCCCGCCGACGAAATCCGGCGCATCTCCGCGATCGCGCTCGACCGTCCGCTGACGCACGACGAAGCGCTATCGCTAACGCGCGCCGAGTCGCCGGAGGCGTTCGAGGCGCTGCTCGACGGCGCCGAAACGCTCCGGCAAAAATTCCTGGGCAATGACGTCTCGCTGTGCGCGATCGTCAACGCCAAGTCCGGCCGCTGCGAGGAGGACTGCAAGTTCTGCGCGCAGTCCTCGCATTACGACACCGGCGTCACCGAATACAAATTCGTCGGCCGCGAACGCATCCTCGACGCGGCTCGACGCGCGCGCGAGATGGGCGCGCGGGAATTCTCCGTCGTCGTCGCGGGACGCAAGATGCGACGCCGCGAGATGGAAGAGGCGTTCGATATCTTTCCCGCCATCGCGAACGAAACCGGCATGGACACCTGTGGAAGCCTCGGCGCGGTGACGCACGACGAGCTGACGGAGCTGAAAAAAAACGGCCTGATGAAATTCCATCACAACCTCGAGACCTCGCGCAGCCACTACGGCGCGATCTGCTCCACGCGCGACTATGACGAAAACCGCCGCTCCGTCGCCGACGCGAAAAAGCTCGGCATGTTCGTGTGCTCCGGCGGCATCTTCGGCATGGGCGAATCCTGGGCGCAGCGCGTCGAGCTGTTCATGGATCTGCGCGAGCTTGGCGCGGATTCCATCCCGATCAACTTCCTGAATCCCATCGCCGGCACGCCATTTTGCGGGCGCGACGAGCTGTCGCCCGAGTTGTGCCTGGCCATCATCGCCGTGGCGCGTCACGTGTTGCGCGACCGGCAGATTCTCGTCGCCGGCGGCCGGCAGATCCACCTGAAGGACCGCCAGAAGGACATCTTCCGCGCGGGAGCAAGCGCGATGATGATCGGCAACTACCTCACGACGCCTGGCGGCGATCCCAACGCCGATCGGCGGATGATTCACGAGCAGGGGATGTCCATTGCCTCCTGCCGGGGCGCCGCGGCCGGGAAGGCCTCCTGACCCGCGGGCCGCGCGGCGATAACGCCATGCCGCTTTCCGTCCGAAACGTTTTCGCGGGCCGTCTGACCGCCATCGCGCTCATCGCGGCGGCCGTCGTGTTGCAACTCGCGGCCAAGTCCGGACGCCTTTACTCCGACGTCGAACTGCTGCCCGAGGCCGCGCTCGCGCCTTCGTTCGCGCTTGCCGGACTGGACGGCAATAAGGTGCGCCTGAACGAATTGCGTGGCCGCGTCGTGTGGATCGTCTTCGGCAGCACCGCCGAGCCCGATTCCGTCATTCAGCTACGCGAGGCCGGCAGCATGGCCGCGTCGCTCGGCGATGCCGACCTGTCCGTCCTGTTTCTCGCGCAGAGCCAGCCGAAAGACGAGGTGCAGGCGTACGTCGAACAATTCGGCAGCCCCGCCGCGATGCTGTTCGACAACGGGTCGAAGGTTTCCGCGCGTTACCGCGTGAACGAATTCCCCACATCGTACCTCATCGGCAAATCCGGCCACGTGCAGGAAGCGTGGCAGGGGGTCTGGCGCGCGGGGAATCGCGACCTGCGGCGCAAGCTCAAATCGTTGCTCGAAAGCGGCCGCCGCCCGGGCGGCGCGGGGGATTGACGATGGACGCCGTTCTCGTCGTCCGCGATCTGCGAAAGACCTACACCGTCGGCCGCATCCGCCGGCGCAAGGTTTGCGCGCTTGACGGCGTTGATCTCACCGTGCGGCGCGGCGACGTATACGGCTTTCTCGGCGAAAACGGCGCGGGCAAGACGACCACCGTCCGCTGTGTGCTTGGCCTCGCGTTTCCGGACGCGGGCACGATCGACGTGCTTGGCGAGCGATCGCCGCGCCCCGAGCGCCTGTTCGCGCGCGTAGCCTATTGCCCGGAGGATTCAAATTTTTTCACCGGCCTAACCGGCCGCGAACTGCTTGATATCTACGGCCGCCTGCATGGCCTCGCGGGCGCGAAGCTCGCCGCGCGCGTCGGCCGTGTGCTTGAGGAGGTCGATCTGGCCGGCGCGGCCGACCGGCGCATCGGCGGCTACTCCAAGGGCATGAAACAGCGCCTGGGCCTTGCGCAATCGATCCTGCCCGAACCGGAGTTCGTGGTGCTCGATGAGCCTTCGCGCGGGCTCGATCCCGTTGGGCGGCGTCGCTTTCGCGACGTCATCGCGGACTACGCCGCGCGCGGCACGACGTTTTTCATCAACTCGCACGCGCTCTCCGAGGTGGAGCAGACCTGCAACCGCGTCGGCATCATCCACCAGGGGCGCCTCGTGCGGGAGCTGTCGCCCGGCGAATTGATCGACGCCGGCGGCGGCCTGACGGTGCGCTACCGCGTGCCCGGCGATCCCCTCGAGGGAACGCGCGGGCCTGACGGCGCGGTGACCGCCGACGTGGCGGATACCGCCGCGCTGGCTGCGCTGGCCGCGAAAATCGCCGACGCGGGGGGCACGATCGAGACGGTCGAGCCGCGGCGCACGAGCCTCGAGGATTATTTCATCCGTGTCGTCGGCGCGGGGGAGACGATCGCGTGAAAACGCTCGTCCTCGCCCGATACGCCTTTTTACGGCTTTTGCGCTCGCAGTATTTCTACGTCCTTTTCGCGCTTGCCTTTTTTACCGGCTGGGCGGGACTGGCCACGGGGCAGGACGCCACGACGGACGTCTCGTTGCGCCAGGCGATCGACTTTGGCGTGCGCGTCGCGCGCACCGGGCTGTGGTTATGCGCGGTGTGGGTCGGCGTCACATTGCTCTCCGGCGAGATCGTCACGCAGACCGCGCGCACGGTGCTGACCAAGCCGGCTAGCCGCCTTTCGGCATCCATCGGATTCGCGATCGGCGGAATCGCGTTCATCGCGCTTCTGGCCGTCGTGCTTGCCGTCGAGCTCGTCATCGTCGCGAAGATCCGCGACATCCCCGCGGGTCTCGACCTCGTGGGCCTGTTTCTCTCGTTTCTTCCGCCGCTCGCCGCCATCCTCGCGCTGGCGCAGCTCGCGTCGCTCGTGACACCCAGGCCGCTCGCGGCGTTTGTCGCCGTGGCGCTTTCGTACGAGTCGTTCTGGCGCATGTTCGCCGCCGCCTCCGAAACGCAGATCGAATCGCGCGTCCTCGCGTCGATCGTGTCGAACGCCCTGCGCTTCGTGTATCTGCTCTGCCCGACTTACGGGCGCTTTATCGCGACGTATCGCGACTTTGCGGTCATGGACTTTCCGCTGGCCGGCTACGCGTTCCACGCGCTCGCCGCCCTCGCGTACGCGGCGGGCGCCGCCGCGTTGGCGGCCGTGGTTTTGTCGCGCAAGGAAATTTGAGATCAAATATTCGGCGAATTTTGATATATTGTGGCGTACCCCAATTCGGGAACGATGCGGCATGCGCGATCGTAAAAAAGTCACCGTTTCGATGCCCAAGGACTTGCTCGATCAGGCGCGGCGGATGCCCGCCGAAAAGGGGATGTCCGTTTCCGCGATGCTCGCCGATTATCTCAAGACGATGGTCCGGGACGATCACGAATACCGCAGGGCCGCTGCCCGTATCCGAAAACGGCTCGAAAGGGGATTTGATCTTGGCACCGGCGATCGGGTGACCTGGACGCGGGACGAACTTCACCGGCGCTAACGGAAGTCGCCGCGATCCTGCGATGACTTTTCAGGCTAGACGTCCTTGCCATGATTTGATTTGGGCACGGGCACGGGGCACCGATTTTCTCGCCAAATCCCGACGTTTGCGCCCGATACCCCGCGCGTGTAAAATCATTCGACTTTTTCTAAACGCGCCGCCGCGGGGCCGCGGGTGGTGCGCCTTAACGCCTAAACGGGTGTCCGTCCAAAAAACGAGGCATCACGAGCGGACCTTCAAGGGGTCCGGGGAGTCAGAATGTCCGGAAAATCATTCCTGTTTACGTCCGAGTCCGTCACCGAGGGCCATCCCGACAAGATGGCCGACCAGGTTTCCGATTCCGTGCTCGACGAAATCCTCACGCACGATCCTTCCGGGCGCGTCGCCTGCGAAACGCTCGTCAACACCGGCCTTGTGGTTCTGGCCGGCGAAGTCACCACGACGCACGTCTGCGATTTCCAGAAGATCGCGCGCGATACCATCCGCGAGATCGGCTACGTCGATTCCTCGATGGGCTTTGACGCCGATACCTGCGCGGTGCTGACCGCGCTCGACAAGCAAAGCCCCGACATCGCGCAGGGCGTGGACCAGGGGCGCGGCCTGCACATGGAACAGGGCGCGGGCGATCAGGGCCTGATGTTCGGATACGCCTGCGACGAGACGCCGGAATACATGCCCGCGCCGATCCACTACGCGCACGCGCTTAGCCGGGGCCTGGCGACCGCGCGCAAGGACGGCCGCGTGCCGTTTCTTCGGCCCGACGGCAAAAGCCAGGTGACGATCTTCTACGAGAACGGCGTGCCGAAATACATCCACACCGTCGTCATCGCGACGCAGCACGCGCCGGAGGCGACGCACGAGCAGGTCGTCGAGAGCGTGATGGAAGAGGTCATCAAGAGAGAGCTGCCCGCGGAGCTTATCACCCGGGACACGATCTTCCACATCAACGCGACCGGGCGTTTCGTGGTCGGCGGGCCGATGGGCGACTGCGGCCTCACCGGGCGCAAGATCATCGTGGACACTTACGGCGGCATGGGGCGGCACGGCGGCGGCGCGTTTTCGGGCAAGGATCCCTCGAAGGTCGATCGATCCGCGGCGTATCTGGCGCGTTACATCGCCAAGAATATCGTCGCCTCCGGCCTCGCGACCCGGTGCGAGATCCAGCTCGCCTACGTCATCGGCGTCGCGTCGCCGGTGTCGATCCTCGTCAACACCTTCGGCACGGGACAGATCGAGGACCGGGAAATTTCGAATCTCGTCTTCGCCACGTTTCCGCTCAAGCCCGCGGAGATCATCCGCGATCTCGATCTGCTGAAGCCCCGCTTCCGGGCGACCGCCGCGTACGGTCACTTCGGCCGGTCGGAGGAATCGTTCACGTGGGAGCGCACGGACAAGATCGACGCGCTTCGCGACGCAGCAAACCTGACAGCGGACCTGACGACGGATCTGACGCAGTCCGCGTGACGGGCGCGCCTTTCCTTAACAATCGAAATCGCTTTGGCGCGGCAGCCTTTGCCGCCGCGCCCGGAAATCAAAACAAGGCTCGCGCCGGAGGGGGAACCGGATCGGCGTCCGGGCCGTCAAAACTTCGTGGCCTTTTGCCGCGTATCGCGAGGAATCCATGGCTGATTACGATGTGAAGGACATCAACCAGGCCGATCTCGGCCGCGACCGCACCGAATGGGCCGCGCAGTCCATGCCGGTGCTGGCCGGCATCCGCGAGCGGTTCGCGACCGAAAAGCCGCTGGCGGGGCTGACCGTCGCCGCGTGCCTGCACGTGACGACGGAGACGGCGAATCTCGCCATCACACTCGCCGCCGGCGGCGCCGACGTGGCGCTTTGCGCGTCCAACCCGCTCTCCACGCAGGACGACGCGGCGGCCTACCTCGCGCGCGATCACGGCATCAAGGTGTTCGCGATCAAGGGCGAGGATTCCAAAACCTATTATCGCCACCTGAATCAGGCGCTCGACCTCAAGCCGCGGGTGACGATGGACGACGGCGCGGACCTGGTGAACGTGCTGCACACCGAACGCAAGGAGCTGATGGCGAACGTCACCGCCGGCACGGAGGAAACGACGACGGGCGTCATCCGCCTGCGCGCCATGGCCGCCGACGGCGTGCTCGGTTTTCCAATCGTCGCGGTCAACGACGCGCGCACCAAGCACATGTTCGACAACCGCTACGGCACCGGTCAGAGCACCATCGACGGCATGATCCGCGCGACCAACCGCCTGATCGCCGGATCCACGTTCGTCGTCTCCGGCTACGGCTGGTGCGGGCGCGGCGTCGCCGAACGCGCGCGCGGCCTTGGCGCGAGCGTCATCGTGTGCGAGGTCGATCCGCTGCGCGCGCTCGAGGCGAAGATGGACGGCTTCCGCCTGATGCCGATCGCCGAAGCCGCGCCGCTCGGCGATTTCTTCTGCACGCTCACCGGCGACATTCACGTCATCGCGCTTGAGCACTTCGAGGCCATGAAGGACGGCGCGATCGTGGCGAACTCCGGCCACTTCAACGTGGAACTCGATCTCGACCGCCTCGCCGAAGCCGCCGTCGCAAGGCGCATCGTGCGGCCGTTCGTCGAGGAGTTCGAGCTCGCCGGCGGGAAACGCATCTACGTGCTGGCCGAAGGACGCCTCGTGAATCTGTCCGCGGCGGAAGGCCATCCCAGCGCGGTGATGGACATGAGCTTCGCGAACCAGGCGCTCACCCTCGAGTGGCTCGCCGGCGAAAAGCCGTCGCTCGAAAAGAAGGTCTATCCGGTACCCCGGGACATCGACGAGAAGGTCGCGCGGCTCAAACTCGCGGCGATGAACGTCCATATCGACACGCTCACCGCCGAGCAGCACGACTATTTGAACCGCTACGACATGGGAACCTGACGACAATATCTAATGTTTTCGCCGGGACAGCCGAAACGGAAGCAAGAAGCGCGGGCTTGCGTCGCGGCGGGCCGGCGCGGTATTTCGACTTCTCGGGCGCGATTCCTATAATGGAAGCGCCGCCGGACCCGTGCGCGCCTCGCGCCGCGCGGGCGGGATGTTGAACGGACGCGGAGGGGTGCGTGGACGATTTTCTCGCCGACGAAACTCTTGACCTTCTCGAGGCCCGCCTCGAGGGCAAGCGCGGCGTCTTCGAAAAGATCTTCGCCGTGGGCGAAACGATCGCCGGCCGCTACAAGGTCGAGCGCGTCGTCGGCCGCGGCAACATCGGCCGCGTCTACCAGGTGCTCGACACCGGCACCGGCAAGCACTTCGCGATCAAGACCGTCTATCCGCGTTTCTCCGGTCATCCGGATGTCGGCCCGCGCCTGGAGGCGCTCGCCCGGCGGCTCTCCGGCGTTCGCCACGAGAATGTCGTCTCCGTTCTGGAGTACGGGCGCGATCACGACCTGTTATTCCTGAAGCTCCCGTGGATGAAGGCGCGCACCCTCGAGTCCGCGCTCGAGGCCACGATTCCCGCCGCGCGCACACGCGGCATTCCCGTCAAGCAGGCAAGGCAGGCGCTCGAGCACGCCGCGAAGGCGCTGTCCGCCGCGGGTTTCGATCTGCCGCATCTGGATCTCGTCCCGAAAAACATGTTCGTCAGCCCGCAAGGGCTCGCGGTCGCCGATCTCGGGCTCATGCACGCGGTGCTGCCGGCGATCGAACCGGACGACATCAGCGTCATGGATTTCCGCGAGTACCTCGCACCCGAAATCTCCGACGCGCGCGCCGTCAGCGCCGCGAGCGATACCTACACGATGGGCAAGGTGCTCTATCGCCTGGTCACGCTTCGCCACCCCGGCCGCCACGTGACGGATGTGCCGATCGTCGGCGAATATCCGCCCGCGGTCGCCGACCTCATCAAGTTCGCCACGGACGACGCGCCGGGCGCGCGTTACGCGCACGCGGGCGCGCTCGCCGAGGCGTTCGACGATGTCCTGCACGGCGGTCCCGCGCCGAGCCCC
>JAIOHV010000080.1 GCA_019912885.1 bacterium | reverse complement strand
GGTCCTTTCGAGGGGAAAGCCATTTTCGTCCCAGCGGATGTAGCCGCGTTCGGGGCCGCGAACCGGCTCGACAAACAGATGATCGACGCCCCGCGTGACGATCGCTTGGGCCCAGGCATCGGGGTCGGGCGCGCTCGATCTCTCGAGCGAAAAATATCCCTGGAGACGCCTTGCGCCCGACCCCGATGCCTGGGCCCAAGCGATCGTCACGCGGGGCGTCGATCATCTGTTTGTCGAGCCGGTTCGCGGCCCCGAACGCGGCTACATCCGCTGGGACGAAAATGGCTTTCCCCTCGAAAGGACCTGGGCGCGCGAGAGACCGGATATATTCCGCCTCGTGGCCGGCGCTCCGGATTTCGAACTGTACCGCGTGATCGCGGCGCCGGAGAGCGAATCGTGACGGCTTCCGATTCGGCCGACGCCGAAATGCCGATCGATCGCACCGCGCTCGCGGCGGCGGTGGCCGTATTCGCGGCGGCACTCGGCGTTTATCTGGAGGCGATCTGCCCCACGATTCACCTTGGGGATTCCGGCGAATACGCCACCGCGTTCGCGACCCTTTCTCTATCGCACTCGCCAAGCTATCCCACCTTCACGCACCTCGGCCACGCCGTCGCGCTGTTTCCGTTCGGATCCCACGCGTTTCGCGCAAACCTCGCGACGGCGCTTGGCGCGGCGGGCGCGGCGGCGTTCGTCTTTCTGGTCGTGCGCCGATTGACGCGGCGCGTGGAGGCCGGCATTGCGGTCGCGCTCGCGTTCGCGTTCGGTGCGACGTTTTTCGATCAGGCCGCGAAGGTGCGCGCGTATCCGCTCCTTCCGATTTTTCTCGCGCTGCTCCTTCTGACCGCTCTCGCCTGGCGCGACACCGGCGACCGCCGCTGGTTATTTCTGACCGCTCTCGCCGGCGGTGTCGGCCTCGCGCATCACCAGTTGATTCTGCCGATCGGGCTTGCGCCGGCGGTGCTCATCGTGTCGCGCGCGCGGATGCTCACGTTGCGCGACACGGCGCTCGCCGGCCTTTTTCTTGTCGCCGGCGCGTCGTTGTTTGCGTTCCTGCCGTTGCGCGCGATGGCCGAACCCGTACTCAACTGGGGCGACCCCGAAAACTTTTCACGTTTTCTCGACGCCATGACGCAGCGGCAGTGGGCCGGAAAGATGGGCGCGGGAACGCTCGCGGAAAAGCTCGGCATGACGCGCGTCATCCTGGCGAGCCTCGCGACCGAGATGAGTCCCCTTGTGGCGATCGGCGCGGCCTTCGGCGCTCTTGTCCTTATGCGACGCGACCGGGCGCTCCTTGGCGCACTTCTTTTCGCGTGCGCGGCGACGGTCGCGATTCGCGTCAACTACATCGGTCCCGACGAGTTTCATCAGATTCTTCGCTACATGACGGCGCTGACCGCGACGTGCGCGATCCTGGCGGGCGTTGGATTTGCCGCGTTGCTGGATCAAGCCCGGTACAGATGGGCGATCGGCGCCGCGCTTGTCTTTGTCGCGGTGATTCCGCTTTGGCAAAATCGCGAGCCGGCCGATCTGTCGCGGCATTACGTCGGGGAATCATTCGCCAAAGCCGCGCTTGCGTATCCCGAACCGCGATACGCGCTTGCGGTCGGCGGCGATAACAATGTCTTTCCGCTCTGGTATTACCAGCGCGTCGAGCGGTATCGCGAGGATGTCGCCGTGTTGCCGCGCGTCGGCATGAACGCGGATTGGGTGACGGCCGCCCTGCCCGGCTGGCTGCCGGACGATCTCGCGGCGAACGAGGCCGCGTTCGCGCCGTCGCGAAACGCCGCGTTTTTTGCCCGGGCCGACGCCCTTCGCCGCGCGGGCGTGCCGCTCTTCGGACTGTTCAGCGCGTCGGAAGATCCGGTTGATCATGCGATCGTTTCGGCCTGGTCGAACGCGGGTCTCATCCGCGGATGCGGACTCGGATTCGTGTGGGACGGGCGCGCATGCGATCCCACGGTCTGGTCGCGCCTTCCCTTGTCGCCCTACGTCGCGGATATTCCGCACGATCACCACACGCGCACGATCCTCGATAACGCGCACTTTCATCTGCTTCGCCGCGCGCACGATTTCGAAACAAGCGGGCGATTCGATGATGCGGCAACGGCCCTCCGCAAGGCCGACGCGATCCTTCCCGAAGATCCGCGCGCGCTGGCGCGGCTTGCGAATCTGTACGCGACGCACGGCGATCCCGAACGCGCGCGCGACGCGGCCGGTGAATTATCCGCTCGATTCCCGAACGATCCGCGCGTTGGCGCCCTGATTCAAATGATCGGCCGCACGCCATGATGTCGGGCGGCGCCGGACCCGAACCGCGCGCGACGTCCGGTCGATCCTCGCGCCTGGCCGCGATTTTGGCGCCGGGTCTCGCGGCGGCAGCGCTTTATGCCGCGTCGCTTGGCAAGCCGTTCATGTGGGACGACCTGCCGTTCATTCTCTACGACGAGTCGATTCGGTCGATCAAAAATATCCCTTCGTTTTTCGCGACGGATCAGCACGGGCTTTATCGTCCCATACGCCCGGCGCTCGCCGCGCTCTGGTACGCCGCGTTTGAATATTCGCCGGTGGCCTGGCGCGCGCTCGCGGTGTCGTTGCATGCCGGCGCGACGATCGCGTTCGCCTGGATGCTCACATCGCTGGGTGCGGCGCCGCGCCTTGCCGGCGCCGCCGCGCTGATTTTCGCCGTTCATCCCGTACACGCCGACCGTGCGGCCAACACCGCCGGTGCGCTCGATCTGCCCGGCATCGCGTTAACCTTTGCCGCGGTCGCCCTTTTCGCGCGCGGCCGGAAAGGCAAAGACGTGCCGGCGCTCGCCGCCGCGCTCGCCGTTTCGCTCGCGGCCATGCTGGCCAGCGAGGAGGCGGTGACGATTCCCGCTTATTTCGCCGCGTGGTTTTGGATCTCGCCGCCGCCCGGATCCCGCGCTATTCAATCGACATCGCCGGCGCGCATTCCCCTTTTGGCATACGAAAAAACCGCGCTTGCTTACGCGGCCGCGCTGACCGCGATGTATATTGCGCTGCGCGCGGCGGTCATCGGACGCGTGGCGCGCGTTGACATATCGGAAGCGCCGCCGCTTCTCGATCGCGTCGCGACGGCGCTCCCGGCGCTGGCGCACGGACTCGCGAAAGTTGTAGTCCCCTTCGCGCTACGCCCCGCCTATGAAACGCCGGCAAGAACGCCGTCCTCACCCGCGTTCTGGTTCACGGGGGTGCTACTGGTTTGCGGGTTGGTTTACCTTTTTCGCCGGCGGGCCGGCGGATCGTGGATCGCGCTCGGCCTGGCGTTCGCGCTCGTCGCCCTTTTGCCGTTCTCGCAGATCGTCGCGTCGGACACCGTGCTCGCGGAACGGTATCTTTATGCCGCCCTGGGCGGGCTTGCCCTTTGCGGCGCGGCGCTATTTTTGCGCCTGCTTGACGCCGTGTCCGGCCCACGGCGCGCCTTCACCTTGGCTCTCGGCGTGGCGGCGATCGGACTATTCGCCGCGCACACGCTTCATCGAACGCACGTCTGGTCACATTCCGCGTTGCTATGGACCGACGCCTACATCAAAGACGACCGGTCGGTCACCGTGCTTTCCAATCTCGGAACGGAACTCTACGCGACGGGCGATATTGACGGCGCGTGTTCCATGTACGCCCGCGCCACGCGGTCGGGACCGCGAGCGCCGGAGGCATACATCGGACTTGGCGATTGCGCGATCCAGGCCGGCGACCGCGTCGCGGCGCGCCGGCATTTTCTGACCGCGTATCGCCAGAGCGCGAATCGCGGGAGCATCGTGGGAGCCCTCGAAGGGCTCGCGCAGCTCGATGCGATGGACGGCCGATGGGTCGACGCCGGCCGGCGTGCCGAGGAGTTGCAAAGCTACGAGCCGGAATCGCTTGTGGCGCGGTATGTCCTTGGATATATTCACCTCCGCCAGGGAAAAATCGAAATCGCGTACAAGGAATTGTCGGCGGTGGCCGACGCGCCCCACGCACCGGAGCGCCTGGCCGAAGCCGCGCGCGGCCTCTTATCCACGCTCAACCGCGGCGAACCCGAATGAAGCTCTCCATCCTCATGCCGGTTTTCAACGAGAAGGAGACGATCCTCCGGATCGTCGATCTTGTGCTGGCCGTTGATCTCGACAAGGAATTGATCATCGTCGACGACGGCAGTACCGACGGCACGCGCGAACTTTTGCGCGAGAACGTGGAAGGGCGCGAGGGCGTGCGCGTCGTGTATCACGAGCGCAATCGCGGCAAGGGCGCGGCGATCCGCACCGCGCAGCAGCATATCTCCGGCGACGTCACGGTGATCCAGGACGCCGACCTAGAGTACGACCCGCGCGACTACCACGTGTTGCTCAAGCCGATCGAAGAAGGCAAGGCGGATGTCGTGTACGGTTCGCGTTTTCTCGGGACGCACCGCGCCTTCCTGTTCTGGCACTGGGTCGGAAACCGCATGCTGACGTTCATCACGAACCTGCTGTACGACACGATGCTGACGGACATGGAAACCTGCTACAAGGCGTTTCGCACCGATATTTTCCGCGCCGTGCAAATCCGTTCGGATCGTTTCGATTTCGAGCCGGAAATCACGGCGAAGGTTTTCAAGCAGAAGTGCAAGGTCTTCGAGGTGCCGATCACCTACGCCGGGCGCGATTTTCACGAGGGCAAGAAAATCACCTGGCGGGACGGCTTCGGCGCGATCTGGGCGCTCATCAAGTTTCGTTTCACCGACTAACGGCGGACCGCGTGAAGCTCATCGTGCAGATCCCGGCGTTCAACGAGGCATCGACCATCGCCGACGCCATCGCCGCGATCCGGCGCGACGTGCCGGGGTTTGACGCCGTCGAAGTGCTCGTGTTCGACGACGGCAGCGCCGACGCCACGCGCGACGCCGCGCGGCGCGCGGGCGCGGATCATGTCGTAGGGTGGCCGAAGAATCGCGGGCTCGCTCAGACATTCGCCGCCGCGCTGCGCGAGAGCCTGCGCCGGGGCGCGGACGTCATCGTCAACACCGACGCCGACAACCAGTATCGCGCCGAGGATATCCCGCGCCTTGTCGAGCCGATCGTCGCCGGCGCCGCGGATATCGTCGTCGGCGCACGCGATATGGATCGCATCCCCCATTTCAGCGCGACGAAACGGTGGTTGCAGCGCGCGGGCACGGGCGTCGTCCGCCGCTTTTCGGGCGCGGACATCGCTGACGCCACCAGCGGATTCCGCGCGTTTTCGCGCCAGGCCGCGGCGCGGCTGAACGTCGTTTCGGGTTACACGTATACTCTGGAGACGCTGATTCAGGCGGGCCGCGAGGGCTTGGCCGTCATCTCCGTGCCGATTGAAACGAATCCGAAAACGCGCGAATCGCGCCTGATCCGTTCCAATCCGCAGTACATCGCGCGATCGGTCGGGACGATCCTGCGCATCTTCGTGCTGTACGAACCGTTCCGCGCGTTCGCCGCCGTGGGCGCGGCGCTGATTGCTCCCGCGATGATTCTCGGCCTGCGCTTCCTTTATTACTACGCCACCGAAGGCGGGCGCGGGCACGTGCAGAGCCTGATCCTCGCGGCCGTCCTTGCGATCGTCGGTTTTCAGGTGGTGACGCTCGGCGTCGTCGCCGATCTGCTCGCCGCGAATCGCCGCTTCCTCACCGAACTTCTCGAATCGCGCCGATACGATCATCGTGACGACGCCTGACGGCGCGGCGCGCCCCCCATCCGTCCTGTTTGTCAGCACGAGCTATCCGAACCGCGCGGGGCACGGTTCCGGCACGTTCGTCCACGCCCAGGCCCGCGCGCTGGCCGACGCCGGCGCAAACGTAACCGTCGTTTGCCCGCACGCTCGCGGGCTTGCGCGCGACGAGACGATCGACGGCGTCCGTGTCGTGCGTTTTCGCTACGCGCCCGAGGCGCTCGAGCAGGTGGCGTATGGCGGCGGAATTCTTGCGAACCTGCGCGCGCGAAAATGGCGCTGGTTGCTCGTTCCCGTGTTTCTCGCCGCGATGGCGCGGATCGTCCGGCGCGAGGCGCGCCGCGCCGATATCGTGCACGCGCATTGGACCGCCGCCGGCCTGTGCGCTCTGCGTTCGGGTCGACCCGTCGTGGTGACGTTTCACGGCAGCGACCTTTTGACCAAAAGCGATCTCATGCGGCGAGTGGCGCGATACGTCGCCCGGCGCGCGTCCGCGGTCATTGTCGCGAGCGACGCGATGCGGCGCGAGGCGGCGGTGCTTGGCATCGATGCGGCGTGCGTACGCATCGTGCCGCACGCGATCGATCCGGCACGTTTGCCGACGCGAACGCCGGCGAAGGAGCGGGAGATCGTGTGCGTCGGGCGTCTGTCGCACGAGAAAGGACCGGACTTCCTGCTTTCCGCCTTCGCCCGGCTTTCCGCCCCGAAAGCGACGCTTGTCTTTGTCGGCGACGGTCCGCTGCGTCAAACGCTAGCCGAATCGGCGGCGCGCCTTGGCGTCGCGGATCGCGTCTCGTTCGCGGGCGAGTTGGCACACGACACGGCCCTGTCGCGCCTCGCCGGCGCGGCGGTGTGCGTCGTGCCGA
This sequence comes from bacterium, assembly GCA_019912885.1. Taxonomy (NCBI): domain Bacteria; species bacterium. The sequence continues at coordinate 62,221 of JAIOHV010000080.1, read as the reverse complement.
GCCGGCACGAAGGATTTGGTGTCGCTTGCCTGGAGGCGATGGCAATCGGATTGCCCGTCGTCGCGACGCGCTGTGGCGGGCCGGAGGAATTGCTCGCGGATGGCGCGGGCGTGCTTGTCGCAAACGAGGACGCCGAGGCGCTCTCGGCGGCGATCGATCGCGTTATGGCGGACGCCGATTACGCGCGCGCGCTTGGCGAACGGGCCGCCGCAAGGGCGAGGGAGCGTTACGGCACAGAGAACGTGGCGGGGATGCTGTCAGCCGTTTACGAGACGGCGCGCTGAAAGATTACGCGCTTTTTCGCTCGTCCCCAGGGGCATGCGTATCGGCCGGGGTGCGCGCGGCGGACGCGCGCGGCGCGCGTTCGAGGTGTCCCTGGTAAGATTTGGCGATGATGTAACGCCCCGCGATTTGGTGCACCCGGATCTGCAGAAGTTCGACGAAGCTGCGAACGGTATCGACGCCCAGGCGGACCTTCGACTCGCGCGAGTCGTACCACGTCACGGGCAATTGCACGATGCGGAAACCCATGCGGTAGGCGAGAAAGAGAATCTCCGCATCGAACGACCAGCGCGGGATGACCGATTGCGTGAAGATGGCCCCGGTCGCGCGCGCCGAAAAAGCCTTGAAGCCGCAGGTAAAATCGGTGACGGGCGGCGCGCAGAGCACCCGCGAGATCCATCGGAACACGCCACCGAGCGATTCGCGATAATACGGCTGGTGCACCATCACCTGGGACTCGGCGACCTTGCGCGTGCCGATGACGACGTCCGCGCCCTCCGAGACGCACCGGAAGAATTCCGTCGCGGTATCGATCGGAACGGAGATGTCGATGTCGGTGAAAAGGCGGACGGCGCCGCGCGAGCGCAGCATGCCGATTTTGACCGCATGACCCTTGCCCCGATTTTCCGGCACGCGGATGACCTCGAAGGCGACGCGCCCATCGAGCAGTTCGATCGCGGCGTCGGCGGTGCCGTCGGCGCTGCCGTCGTCCACGACGATGACCTCACTGGCTATCGGCGCGGCCCGCAGAAAATTGACGATTTCTTCCAGACCCCACGCGAGGCGCGACCGCTCATTGAAAACGGGCACGACGATTGAAAGGTCCACACGGCGGTTTTCCGTCACGGTTTCTCCGAGCATACCCGCTCTCTCACGTTCGCGGTTCGTACCCGTGGTACCCGCTGCCTCACGGTCGCGGTTCCAATTCTGGCGGGACCGTGCCGCGCGACTCGCAATACCGGCGAAGTCCTTCAAGCTTCGCATCGTTTGGGTCGGCGAACAACAACGCGTCGATCGCGGGGAGCGCCTCGCCGCAGCGTCCCAGCCCGATGAGCGCGCGCACGCGCGTCTGCTCGGCGAGCGCGCGCTCGTCGTCGCTTCGCGAGGCCGCGAGGGCGTCGCGCGACTTCGCGAGCGCGTCGCCGAAGCGCCCGGCCGCGAGGTGCAACGCGGCAAGCTGAACGGCGGGCTGGAACTGGTATCGGTTGATCTCAAGAGAACGCGCGTAGGAATTCGCCGATTCTTTCTCAAGGCCGATCCCCTGCTCCATCGCGGCGCGGATGTTCCAGTTCTCCGCGCGCCACGGCTCAAGTTCGGTCGCCGCGAGCGCGTTGGTATACGCCTCGCGCGCGTTTCGCCGCGCCGATTGCGCGATCGCAAGCCGCGCTCGATGCTGCCCGCTTTCGGGATCGATCTTCACCGCGCGGCGCATGTCCCGCTCGGACGTTGCGTAGTCGCCTCGGTCAAACGCCATTTTCGCGCGTAGCGCGTGGCGCGTCGCGTAGATGTCGCGAAAGGTGAAATCGAATTCGAATCGATTGCCGCGACGCTGAATCGGCACGAATCGCTCGCGGTAAACCGGATCGTCCTCGAGAGGCCAAAAACTGCCGGGCTCGACGACGCGATACAGAAATCCGTGCGGCGCCAGGCCGGTCGCGTCGATCAGGCCCATGTCCTCCCAGCCGTAATCCCAAAAGGCCGCTCGGCCCGGTTGTGCAAGCAGCGTTCGATGCGCCGAGAAGGGTTCATCCGGACGATACCCCGACCAGTCGATTGACGGCGCGCGGCGGCGCAATTCATCGGGAAACGGTAACCAGGCGCGTTGCACGTGCGCGACATCCTCGCGGAAGCGCTCCACGCTCTGCATGAAGAAAACCGGATAGCTGTTTGCGTCCAGGTGGCTGACGTAGATCGCAAACGGCGGCAACGAATCGAGTAGCGTGCGCGCGTGCCGGTGCATCGTGTCGTGCCGCGCGTGCGAATGCCGCGTGAGCGCGCGCGCGGATTGCGTCGCGAGCACGAGGGCCGCGACGGCGAACAAGGCGATATTCACCCATCGTTGTAGGGGCGCGTTTGAATTGACGCGTCGCGCGATCGCGACGACGCCGGAGCCGGCGCCGAATGCGAAAAGGCCGAGCACCGGCAGATAGCCGAACGAGGCGCTCCAGTCGCGGATGTAGAGATAGAAGTGCCCGGCGATCATGAGCGCGATCGCGGCGAACGCGACGGGCGCGGCACGCAGGATCGCTAGCGTCCCCACGGCCGTAAGCACCGCCGCCGGCCAGGAAAGCTCGCCGGGAATGTGCCCGGCGAGCGCGCGCAGATTGAACGCGGCGCGCGGCCACGGAAAGCTGGCGAGCACGTCGGAATACGCGCGTCCGGTGATGTGCGCGAAAAACGCGGGACCCGTTTCGACGTTGCCGTAATCAAACGGGGGTTCCGTCACCGAGCGGATCGGAAGCAATGCGTAGACGGAAAAACCGACGGTGAAAAAAAGCCCGAACAACGCGAAATCGCGCGCCAAGCGCGGCCGGGGGTGCGACGCGAAAAGCAGGAACGCCAGGCCCGGCGCCAGCAGCACGGTCGCCATGTGCATGCCGCAACCAAGCCCGAGCACGAGACCCGCGAGGTAGAAAATGCGTCGGTCGATCCCGGCGCCGCCGGCGCGCGCGCGCCAGGCCAGAAACAAGACGCCGAACATCGCCGCCAACTGCCCCGTGTAAACCTCCGGCGCGACCGTCCACTCAAAAAGCGCCGGCGCGAACGCGAAGGAAAACGCGGCGAGCAGCCCACCCGCGGCGCCGGCGGCGGGTTGTCCGGCGTCTCGGCCGATTTCCGCGACAAGGCGCGCCAGCAACGCGGCCGAGAGCGCGCCAAACAGCATGGTGAGGATGACGGGGCGATACGAGATCGCTCCAAGCGGAAGCAGGTCGAACCATTTTTCCGCGATGCTGAACGCGGGGCTGCCGGCCGGGTGACCGATATCGAGATTGTGGCCGAGCATCGCGAACTCGGCGGAATCCCTCCAGAAGACAAGCGGAGACGAGCCCGCGAGAAATCCCGCGAACGCGATGAAGCTGGCGAGTCCGGTCGTGCGCGTTATGAGCCGCGCTTCGGCCGTGTCTCGCGAATCGTTCGACGGTGCATCGATGCCGGGGCGGTGTCGACCGCGCACTTCGTCACTCCGCCCGGAGCGGAGTGACTGCATTTGCGGCCCTGACAGCGCCACGCCGATGCAAGCTGGCCGTTCGGCGCCGGTCAATCCGGAATCACGGTGCGCACGAGACGCAGCCCGTTATCCTCGTCGAGATGCGTCGGCAATGAAGGACGCCGATACGCAAGGCGGTTGTTGATGGATGTCGCGAACATGCTGCCGCCGCGATAAATGAAGATGAGATCGCCTTCCTCGCCGGCTGGATCGGTGGCAGGTCCATCGGCGTAGATGTAGCCGAATTCCTCAAACCAGCTATCCCACACCCATTCCCACAAGTTGCCGTGAACGTCGTGAAGTCCGAAGGCGTTCGCGGCGAGGCCGCCGACCTCGTGGATCGTGAAGCCGGAATTGCCGCAGTACCAGCCGACAAGCGCCAGGAGCGGGTCCGCGCAATTGCCCTCCGTGATCTCGCCGTTCGTGAACGCGGTGGTGCTGCCGGCGCGCGCGAAATATTCCCACTCCGCTTCCGTGGGCAGGCGGAAGCCGTCGCAATCGACGTCCCACGAATACGTGCCGTCTCGATTTTCCGTGTAGCACGCATCGTATCCGAGCGCCGCCGAGAGCGCGTTGGCGAATTCGACCGCGTCGTACCAGGTTACCGTTCCGACGGGATAATTGTCGCCGCACTTCACCTGAAACGGCGGCGTGTCGCCCATTACGCCTTTCCAGAGCGACTGCGTCACCTCGTAGGTCATCACGCGCATGGCGCGCGTCAGGGTCACCTGATGTTGCGTCTCATAATCCAGGCGACCGGGTTCCGTGTCCGGGCTGCCCATGGCGAACGTGCCCGCCGGGACGAACTGCGTGGAGGGCTCCGCGAGGTTCCCCGTCACCTCGGGACAATTGACGTCGTCGTCGCCGGTGTCGTCGTCGCCCGTGTCGTCGTCCGCGGAGTCGTCATCCGCCGAATCGTCATCGGAGGCGTCGTCGTCCCCCGTGTCGTCGTCCAGCGCGTCGTCGTCCGACATGTCGTCGTCAATATCGTCGTCACCGACCGAATCGTCGTCCGCCGCGTCGTCATCGAAATCGTCATCCATGTCGTCGTCGAAATCGTCATCCGCCGCGCTGTCGTCGTCGGTCGTGTCGTCGTCCGCTATATCGTCATCAGCGATATCGTCGCCGGAATCATCAGCGTCATCATCGCCGCAGCCGGAGCAGGCCGGCGCGGACGCGATCAACATGCCGATAACGAGCGCCAGAAAAAACGCGCGCACCGGCCAGGCCGATGCGCGCGCTCGATCGTTCGTTGAGATGTTCATACCCGCAATCTAACCGGATTCGTCAGCAACCGCAGCAGTTTCCCCCGGTCACATCGCCCTCCGGCCAACCGGGTCCTTCTTCCTCGTCGCCCGTCGGAATGTTCGGGTCGGCGTCCTGCTCGTCGTCGTCGTCGGACGCGGGCGGATCGTCGTCCACGTCATCATCGGGCGTCACGTCGTCGTCAATGTCGTCATCGCCGAAATCCGGCGGCTCGCATGTGTTGGCGTCCTCGAGACAGGCCTGTCCCTCGGGACACGGATTGCCGTTGCTGCGGCACTCGTTCGCCAGCTCGTCGCAGAATTCGGCGCCGTTGCAAAACTGGCCGTCGTCCGAGCAGGGATCGCCGGATGAGGGGCAGGAATCGGCGTCCTCGTTGCACGACTCGGTGCCATTGCAAAACTGGCCGTCATCCGAACACGGAGGGCCGGACGAGGCGCAGGCATCCGACGCTTCGTTGCAGGATTCGACGCCGTTGCAGAACAGGCCGTCATCCGCGCACGGCGGCGTACCCGACACGCACTGGTCGCTGTTCTCGTTGCAGGTCTCGTTGCCGTTGCAGAAGAGATCGTCGCCGCATGGATTGCCGGAACTCGCGCAGGAGTCGGTCGATTCGACGCAGCTTTCGGTACCGTTGCAGAACACACCGTCGTTCGAACAGGGGTTCCCCGAGTTCGTACACGAGTCGGTGGCCTCGTTGCAGTTTTCGGCGCCGTTGCAATACAGGCCGTCATCCGTGCAAGGCGGCGTGCCGGGTTGGCACTCATTGAGGATGCATTTTTCCGCGCCGTTGCAAAAGACACCATCGGTGCAATCGTTGTCCGTGGTGCAATCGCAAAGGATGCGATACCCGACCGTGCCGGCCGCATCCGCGACCGCGCCGCCCAGATCGTCCTTCGCGTTTGTCATCGAGGAGAGATTCGTCCCGTCGACGAAATCGTTGCAGGCGTCCGGGTCGGCGACGAAAGTGACGTCAACCTGGAATGACGCGCCCGGCGCGAGGTTGTTGCCGAACGATGCGGTCAGGTCGCTCCAGTTGATCCGGCCATCATCGATGTTGTCGTTCGACGCTGGGCTCGAGCTGACGTAACGCAATTGCGTCGTATCGTAGGTATCCGTCAACGGCATGATGTCGATCGCGCGCGCGCCCGCGTTGCGGATCGTGACGCGGAATGTCACGTTGGCGCCGATGTTGAATTCGCCTGAAGGATGCGAGAGGACTTCCTTGGTCAGCTCGCTGCCGTAGGCGACGCGCGTCACCACGACGTCGGTCGGGCTGCATTCAACATTGCCGGGGCACGACTGCGAGGTCAGGTCATCGCGGTCGACTTCGGCGAGCGTCGTCATGTTGAATGTGCGGACGCTCGCGGGCACCCACTGGAAGATGCCGGTGCTGTAACGGCCGATCGAAACGTACACGACATTGTCGTGCGCGTTCACCGCGATGCCGCGGCCGGAATCCCCGAGATCAACCTCGTTCTGCTGCGAGTTCGCCGTGTTGTACTTGACCAGATAATCGTGTCCGCCGGCCTGCGGCGGCGTGTCGCCGGTATGAACGCCGATCGAGGCGGAAAAGATCACCGCGTCGCTTTCCACGTTGACGCCAAGGCTCTTGGCGATGCGCGACTGCGTGGCCGATCCAATTTGTTGGTGCGTATCGACGTCGTACCAGCGGACGGTGTTCGTGCCGTCGGTGACGAAGATGACATCCGCGCCCTGATAGTCATCGAAGACTTCGATATCGTAGGCGCCCTGGCCGGTCGGCAGCACCCACGTCGTGACCGGTGCGAATGTCTGCGTGTCGAAGACGAAAATATCCTTTTCGGTGCGATCGACGACGAAAAGCTGGTTGCGCGATTCGAGCACGTCGATGCCCGATAGGTCGCTTGTCCCCGACAGCGTGATCTGCCCGAGCGGCGTGGCGTCGCGCGCGTCGTAGGCGTCGACCTTATTGCTGAATTCGTAGGTGACAAAAAGGTGCTCGTAATACGGATCGACCGCGAGCCCGACGGGGCCGCCGTCACGGACGTCCGGGCGAAACTCGTCGGAGAATTCGAGTTGGTTGCCGTTAATGGCGAAAACATGAATCGGATAGCGCAGCGGCCCGGAATTGATGGACGCGATCGCGAAGACCGTTCGCGGAACGTCCGCCTGCGCCTGGGCGGCGCGCGGCGCGGCGAACGACAAGACCAATATCGCGCAAGCCAGCAACACCCGTCCGGCACGAAGGCGCGCCGTCAAGCCAAATCCGCGCATCATTGTTTTCATCCCTCACATGGTGCGGCGCCGGTTTCCGGCACCCACGGGGCGCACGCCGGGCTCGCCGCGAGATTTTCCCATCGATATCATTCTCGTTTATCATTATCGGGTCGGGGAGCGCAACGCGCCGCGCGCGGCGTCGGGCCCCCGAAACGCATTATTTGGTTCGTTGCGCCGCCGCGGGCGATCGCGTCGCCCGCCATGCGGAACGATTTCATGTTTTGCTTCGTTTCATGGAGGGTACCCCGCCGATGCCAGCCCCCTTCGGCGCTCGACCGGGCGCGCGGATTCGTGTGTTTTTTGCGCTTGCCGTTTCCATCGCCTTCATCGCGATCGTCGCGGCGACGGCGCCCGGATGCACGGACAGCTCAAGCGGCGATGACGGCGATGACGACGCGCCGGCCACCCCGGCTCCAACCGACGACGATCGCGACACGCCGCCCGATCCCCGGCCGGATATCGTCGTCATCATGACCGACGACCAGGAGCTTGAATCCTACGACCAGCTTCGCGGAAACGGACTGACGCCCAATCTGGAGCGGTTCATCGCGGACCGGGGCGTCAATTTTCTCAATTCGTTTGTGACCAACGCGATTTGCTGCCCGGCGCGGGCGACGTTCCTGACGGGGCAGTACTCGCACAACCACGGTGTGCTCAACAACAACCGGCCTCGGGGCGGCGTGAACAAATTCGAGGACGAGGTGACGCTTGCGACGATCCTTCAAGACGGCGGATATCGAACGGGCCTGGTCGGCAAATATCTCAACGGCTACGGCGCATCGACATCCGCGACGTACGTTCCGCCCGGATGGGACGACTGGCAGGTGCTGATCGATCCCTCGACGTATCTCGTTTACAACTACAAGCTGAACGACAACGGTCGCGTCGTGTATTACGGCGACGCGCCGGAGGACTACCAGACGGACGTGCTCGCCGAGCGCGCCGTCGATTTCATCCGCGAGTCGGCGCTCGCGCGGCCGGGACAGCCGATGTTTCTCTGGGTTTCCGTCACGGCGCCGCACAACGAGTTTCTCGATGACTGGTGGGACGACGAGCGCAACACCATGCACGACGTTTATGCGCTTTCCATCCGGCCCGCGCCTCGGCACACGGGCGTCCTGAATCTGGAGCCGGCGTGGCCACCCTCGGTGAGCGAGGAGGACATGAGCGACAAGCCGTTTCCGATCCGTTTCTGGCCCAAACTCAGCGACGAGGATCGCGCGAGCGTCGCCCGGGCGTTCAACGACCGGCAGGAGGCGCTCTTGTCCGTTGACGATCTCATCGGAGCGGTCGGAAGCGCGCTCAAGGAATATGGGCGGCTTGAGAACACGCTGTTCATCTTCGCATCCGACAACGGGTTTCAGTTCGGAAAGCACCGCGTTCCGCAAAAAGGCGCGCCGTACGAGCCATCGATCCGCGTCCCGCTGGCGATTCGGCCGCCCGGAGGCGTCGAGGAAATGGAGCGCGAGGAGATCGTCCTGAACAACGACCTGGCGCCGACGATCCTGGAATACGCCGGGCTGGAGGACCCCATCGACATGGATGGGCGCTCTCTTGCGCCGCTGCTTGGGGCCGGCGACGCGGAATGGACGCGGCGGCGGCTTCTGGTGGAGCACTGGGCGATCAACGATCCGTTCGGCGACCTGGCGACCCACGCCGGCGTGCGCGAATTTCCGCGAACCGGCCTGCCGGCGGGCGCCCTGTACGTGGAGACCGTTACGCCGTGGTTCCAGACGCAATACGAATTCTACGACCTGGATGTCGATCCGTATCAGATCGAAAGCCTGCACAAGGACATGTCCGCCGGGCGCGTGGCGCAGCGCACGCTGTTTTCGGATATTCTGGAGCGCCTGCGGCATTGCGCCGGGCGCTTTTGCCGCTACGACGAGGACGATCCCCTTGAGGATTGAAAATTGAGGATTGAAGATTGAAGATTTTGGCGAATTTCGGCGCCCGGGTTTCGAGCGCGCGATGGGCGGTTCGCGGAACCGTTGCCCTTGCCTTCTTGTTGGCGACCGGCGCCGCCGGCGCGGACGAATTTTCGGAAAAGTTCTGGCCGCACTGGGGCGACGGCAAGGCGGAGCTATGCGGCTACGGCCTGACCTATCCGCGCTACGGGGAGAGTCGAAACGGGCGCGCGGTGGCGATCTTCGTGACGGAGACGTTTTCCAAAAAGGAGCGGGTGAAGGCCGAGACGACGCAGATCCCGCCGGACGATCGCCTGGCGGTCATGAAGCTCAATCTCGTGAAGGATTTTCAAACCGGAATCTACGACTACAACATGATGACAAGCGCGTTTGTCGCGCTCGAGGCGCAAAATGGCCGGCCGCGCGGCGCTTTCGTGAAATCGAGTTTCTCAAGCCAGGAGTGGTGCGGGCACGTGTACGCGGAGATCAATGCCCGCGGCGACGAATTGCGCCACCGCGTGCGCAGCTACTTCTTCGGCGAGTCGCACGAGCCAAAGCCGATTCCCCGCCCGGCGAACGCAATCCTCGGCGACGAGTTGCTGATCGCCGCACGCGGTTTTTTCGGCGACACACCGGCGGGCGACGTGCCCTATCTGCCCTCTTCTGAACACGCCCGCGTGACGCATACGCCGCTCGCGTTCACGACCGCGACGATCACGCGCGAATCGGAGGCGACAAAGATCAAGACGCCCGCGGGTGAATTCTCCGCGCGCGCGGTGACGTTTGCTCCGAAAGTCGGGCCGGCGACGACGGTGTATGTCGAGACCGCGTGGCCGCACCGCGTCGTGAAATGGGAGACAACGGATGGCGAGGCCGCAATTTTGCGCGGTTCGACGCGCTTGCCTTACTGGAAACTGAACGCCGAGGGCGGCGAAAAATACCTGAAGGAGCTTGGCCTTGAACCGTAAGACGTTGTTGGTCGCGATATTGTTGATCCTCGCCGCGATGTCGTTTGCCGTCGCCGGTTGCTCGTGCGGTGACAATGACGACGACGATGACAATGCGACACCGCCGGACGACGACGCGGTGGACGATGACACCGACGGCGACGCGGACGATGACGATGCGACGGACGACGACGCGACGGATGACGACGACGACGGCGACGACGACGATTCGCAGGAGTGCGTCTCGGATGCGCGCCCGATTGTTTTCGCGCACGGGTTTCTGGCCGCGGGCGACACGTTCGCCAATCAATTGATGCGATTTTCCCAAAACGGCCACTGCCCGCGGAACCTTCACGCGTTCGACTGGAACACGCTCGCGTTTGACGAGGACGCGGAACAGGCGCGCTTTGCCGCGTTCATCGACGATGTGCTTGCCGACTCGGGCTTCGAGGCGATCGACCTGGTCGGCCATTCGGCGGGCGGCGGATTGTCGTACGACTATCTCCGATCGGCGGATCATCGAGCGAAGGTCGCTCACTACGTTCACGTGGCGTCGTTCGACTACGGCGCGGCGCCCGACGGCGTACCAACGATGACGATCGCCTCCGAGGACGACTTGATCCTTGGCGTGCGTCCGCTTGACGGCGCGACGAACGTCGAGATCGACGGCAAGGATCACATGCAGGTGGCGACAAGCGAGGAAACGTTCGAACTGATGTACACGTTTTTCCACGACGGCGCCGCGCCCGCGACCGCCGAAATCCAGCCGGAAGACGAGATCGTCGTCAACGGGCGTGTGCTCGTTTTGGGCACGAACACGCCGCGTTACGGATACGAGGTGCGTGTGTACGAGCTTGACCCGGCGACGGGCGAGCGCGCGAGCCTCGTTGAGGCGACCGTGTCGGATCCGGAAGGGCGATTCGGGCCAATGCCCGTGCGCGCGGGCGTGCCGCACGAGTTTGCCGCCTGGAACGAGGGCTCGCCGGAGATTCCCGTTCACTATTATCGCGAGCCGTTTGCCGCCTCGAATCCGCTTGTTTACATCCGCACGTTCCCCGATCCGGGCAGCCTGCCGGGGATCATCCTCTCGGTGATCGAATTTTCCGACGAGGAGGCGGTGTTCGCGAATTTCACGACCAACCAGGCGATCGTGCATGGCCGCGATTCGCTTGTCGTTGACGGCAACGAGATCTCGACCGAGGAGCTGACGCCCGCGGAAAAAACCGCGATCGCGATCTTCCTGTTCGACGTGAACTTCAACGACGAAAGCGACCTGCAACCGGCGGCGGTGTTTGACGTGATTGCATTTCTCGCTGGTTTCGACTTGCGCATCCCGACGACGCCGCGCCGCTCCGTGGCGTTCGAATTCAACGGACGCACGATGATGGTGCCGACGATCAAAAGCGAAAGCGAAGGCGTGGCGATCGTGGTGTTCGAGTAGCTTATGGCTTGCTGACGTTGTATGCGCGCACCCAGGCCGCGACATCATCGAACACGCCCGCGTCGTAAACCATCGCGATGTGACCGACGCCGTCGACGCGTTGGTTGATCGGCGAGGTGCAGTCATTGCGCGACGCCTGATCCAGGCACCCGGACGTCGACGGGGAGATGATGAGATCCGCGGTCGTGTAGAGCGCGTGATACGACAGGCCGCCGCTCTCGTCGCGCCCGAACGGTGTTTCGTCCACGTCCGCGGAATCCGGGTCGCCGTTCAGCTCCCACTGCACCTCGTTTTCGCTCTGATTCTGGTTCGCGTAGGCGGGGCAAAGCTCCGCGGGACCGTCGTCGAGCCAGATGAACGGGCACGACAGGTTGTTGCCGTGCTGCGTGCCGGAGATGGAAACGTAGTCGCGCACCTTGTCCGCGCCGCCGTACGTCTTGATGTAGAGCCGCGCGGCGAGCCCGCCCATGCTGTGCGAAATCAGATCGACTTTTTCCGCGCCCGTTTGCGCCAGCACGTCATCGACAAACGGCGGCAGCTCGTAGCGCGCGTTCTTGCGGCTCGACGCCTGATCGTCCGTGAAGTCGATGGCGAAAAGCTGATCGGCCGGATATCCGAGGGCAACGAATCGCTCCTTCATCTTGTCGAAATCAGCGCCCTGCCCCCACAAGCCATGCACCATGACAACAGGATCTTCGTCGAATAGATATTCGAATCCGCCCGCCCGCGTCGCCTCATCCGCTCCGCGCACGACGCGCACGTCCTTCGCGCCGCGCCGCGAGAGTTCGATCGGCGGGAAGGTCGCGTGCAACTCGGTCGCGGACACGACGACGATGTTGGTCGCCGCCTCCGTACCGACGTACACCTCGATCCCGGCAATAAAACCATCGCCTTCGATCGTGACGAGCGTCGCTACCGACGCGCCGCCGGCCGCGGGATCGACGGAATCGATCGCAAGCGCGGCGGGCGTTGTGTCGTCGTCTCCGGTATCGTCATCAACCGCATCGTCGTCTCCGGTATCGTCATCGACGGCGTCGTCATCGACCGCATCGTCATCAATGGCGTCGTCGTCTCCCGCATCGTCGTCGATGGCGTCGTCGTCGTCGGCGTCGTCATCGTCAATCGCATTATCATCATCGGCGTCGTCGTCGTCTGCGGCAGCGTCGTCATCGCTGTCGTCATCGCCTGACGTATCATCGTCATCCTGATCGTCGTCCAACGCCGAGTCGTCGTCGAACGCGGCGCCGTCGTCATCATCGTCGTCACCACAAGAACAGCCGGCGAGCAAAGGAAAAGCGAGCGACAAAAGGAGGACCGCGGCACGCATGGACGCCTCCGGGTTCGGGGGCCGTATTTTCCTAGAGGCTCCTCAAAAACGCCAGCAGGCGCTCGCGTTCGAGCGCGGGGAGATTCCGGAACGCCTCGCGCGAGGCCTCGGCTTCGCCGCCGTGCCACAGGATCGCTTCCTCGATCGTCCGCGCGCGTCCGTCGTGCATCAATCCGGCGCCGGGCAGCACGGTGTGCGTCAGCCCAAGTCCCCACAACGGAGGCGTGCGCCATTCCTCGCCGGTCGCGTCGAAGTCGGGCCGGCCGTCGGCAAGCCCGGGGCCCATCGCGTGCAGCAGCAGATCCGTATAGGCATGGATCGTCTGGTCCGACAGCTCGTCGAGCTCGTGGAAGCCCGTGCGCATCGCCGGGACATGGCACGCCGCGCATTGGATCTGTTCGAACAGGGCCTCGCCCGCGCGCACATCGGGATCGGCCCAATCCACGCGCGCCGGCACGCCGAGAGTCTGCGCATAAAACGCCGCGGCGCGGAGCGTCGTTTCGTCGATATCGGAGCGTCCGTCTTCCTCCGGAAAGAGCGGGCTGGTGACGCCCATGTCGTTGACGTAGGCTCCCGCGGATTGTTGGCGGAGGTTTGGCTGATTCGCCTTGAGGCCGAATCGTCCGAGCGCATATTCGCCGGCCGCTTCGTCCCACACGTAGTTCGGGCGGCCGGAGATTCCGTCGCGGTCCCGATCGTCCGAGTCGGCGTTCGCGAGAATCGTTTCCTCCTCGAGCGCTTCGAGAAGTCCGAGCCCGTGAACCGGCGGAGGGACACGAAGCGAGGTCAACAGGCCGGGCGGAAAGGGTTCGCCGCCCGGGCGCGCAAGGCCGGCAACCGGCTTACGCAAATGGTACGGCGTGCCCTCGGCATACGTACCCTCGAACATGACCCAATCGATCGACACGACGGCGTCCGGCTCGTAGCCGTAGATCGCGTGATCGCGAATCTGGCCGCCGATTCCCGGCACCCCGACTTGCGTTTCGATGTCGCCGGCGACCGCGCCCGGCATGCCCACGCGGACCAATAGTTGCGTCCCGCCGCGCCCGGTGCCGGCGGCGGGCATGCCGCGCCCGTTGCGGATGTGGCAGCCGTTGCAGGATGTGTTGTTGAACAGGGGTCCGAGACCGGGGTTCACATCGGCCGGCGCGGTGACGAACCTGGCTTCGAAGGCTACATCGCCATCGAGATGAATATCCAGATTGCTTTCGGTCAGGTTTGGCGCCGGCAGCGTGAACGCGTTCGACGATCGATCGAAAACGGTTGTGGCGCCTCCCGCAAGCGGCTGCTCGACTTCGAAAGCCTCGCCGCCGCCGTCATTGCAGCTCACAAGGAACGCGATCGCGACCGCGAGCGCGTACATGATCAGAAAGCTTCGGGCACCCATTTTTTCTCTCCCTCCGGTTCAAGCCGAAAGCGGGCTCGCGTCGCCGACACTCGCCGGCGAGTTTGTCGTTTTGCGTTTCTACCCTATGACCAGCGCGCGGAGATCCTGTTCGATGACCTGAAATAGTGCGCGAATCGCTTCCTGGGCGGCCACGATCTCGTCGGCTGCGTCTTCATCGGTGATCGCGTCGCGAAACGGATGCGGAATCGCCGCGAGCGCATCGATGGCCTCGTCGATCGTCTGCTTCACGCGCGCGTCCAGGTCCGGATCGCGCTCGGCGACGAAATCCGAAAGCCCGCGGCCCGATGTTCCCGCGCCGGGCACGCCTCCCGTGTAGGCATTAAGAATACCACGGATGTTATCCGAAAAATCGCGCAGCGAATTGTAGCTGAACTGGCTCTCGACGAGCGTCGGATCCTGGTTGTCGAACGGATCGGCGATCTTGCCGTTGGCGACCTCGTCCGCGATGCCCTCCATGCCGTCCACGATCTCCTGCGCGGCGGCGGTGAGCGATGGATACGCGGTGTTGCCCTCCTGGCCGGCCGTCGCGAAAACGTCGCGGTAGGGCTCCGCGCCGTCCACGCCTTCGGTCCAGCTCTTTTCGAGCGTGTCCGCCGCACCCGCGAGATCCGCGGTGACCGCCACGAGATAGGAAAATTCGCGTTCGGTAAAATCGCCGGCGGTCTTCGCGCCGCCCTCGCCGAACAACAGATATTCGATGGTGTGGAAGCCCTTGAGCGTCGGATCGAGATTCGCGACGTACTCCTCGGTCAGTTCATCATCGCTTGCAAGCACCGCGTCCAGGTCGTTGCGGTTGACCGGCCAGCTATCGAGCGCGGGATCGAGCCCCAGGCTGTCCACCGGGCCGAACAGGAACCCCTCGCTCTGCTCCCACGGCGTGCGCGTATCGACCCAAGCCTCGCGCGCGGCCTCGAGAAGCCCGTCCGATGGATCGTCGCCGAACGCGATGACGGCGAGGTTCAATCCGGCGGCCTCGTCCGCAAGCCAGGCGTAGGTCGCGATGACGACATTGTCCGCGTAGTTCGCGATGATTTCGGCGTCCTCAAACGCGCCGTCGCCCGCGTCGTCATCGTCGTCGTCGCCGCAACCGCAACCGGCGGGAGCCAGAAATGTCGCGGCGAGCGCCGCGGCGAAGAGGAGGGTCAAGCGCCATTTTTTCATCGTGTTCTCCTTGCGAAATACACCGGTTAGAAAACAAAGCCCGTCGCGAGGGTTGCCGTGCGCTCCTCGCGAAGCTCATCCGAGCCAAAGGTTCGAAGCGCACCGTCCGCCTTCACAAAGACGGCGTCGCGGTAGAGATAGGAAAGACCCGCAGTGAAGACCTCGCGCTCAAAGCGCGGATTATCGAAAAACGCCTCGTCGGTCGCGGCCATGGTGTCGTAGGTGTCATAATGAAAGAATGGCTCCAGCGCATGCCGATCGGACGCTCCGAGATACGGCATGACGTCGACACCTATTTCGAACCAGGCCGCCCGGGCCTCATCGGCGACGGGCGTGCGACGCACGTCGAGCGCGTTCGACAGCCGCGCGTTGCGTTCGGAAATCTCGTCCGCCTTTTCCAGACGCCCAAGGATGTAGGCCGCCTGGCCGCGTACGTTCCAGAAGTCGAAACGAAGGTGACCGTCCACGATCGTCACGGGCGCCTCGACATATCCGCACGGGGCGACCTCGTCGTCATTGGCCGCGTCGCATCGTTTCACGAGATCGGGCTTCGAGCGATTGCGCGACGTGCCGCCGTAATAGACGGACCCGCCGACAAGAAGCCGCGCGTCATCGAGGGGGCGAATGTCGAGCCGGCCGACGTACGCCAAATCCGTCGCGCGAACCTCCTCGAAACGGGTCTGATGGCCGGACGCGACCCATCGCTGTGAGCTGAAGCCCGTGGAATCGAGTCCGTTGACGACTTGCCCGGTCAACGTGATCCACCGATATCGCCCGCCGCCTTCCGCACCCATCTCATCCCAGGTCGCCGGCAGGATCGTGCTTTCCGCCTCGGCGCGCCGCGTCGCGAGGAACTGATTCGGCAGATGGAAATCCGAAAGCAGGCCCATCGCGACGTAAAATCGCCCGGCCTTCAGCCACGCCGCGTCGAAAAATTCCTTTTTGACAAACAACTCCTCGACGACAACCTCGCCGCCTTTTTCGACCTCGGATTCGTACTCGCCGAACTCCTCGTATTCGAGCTCCATCGCCGCGCCCGTGCCGCCGTGCTCGAACTCGATTTCCGCCTCGAATTCGATGTCGGCCTCCTCGATTTCGCCCTCGATCTCAAAAACAAAACGCGTCTGGTCAAAAACAAGGCGCTCGTCCTTTTGCGCGCCGCCCTCGCGATTCTGGTTCGGGCCGAAATCCATGTAGGAAAAATGGATTTCGCCGTACCCGTGAAACGCAAGTTCGAACACATCGCTTTCGCCGCCCTCGCCGTCCTGGTCCGCAAGCGCGGGCGCGGTGCAAAAGGTGAACGCCGCCGCGAGGAAGATCATCCGGCCAAGGGCGAGCGAGGCGTTTTCAATGGCACGGATGGCCGCCATATCGACGAAACTCCAAACGAAAAAAGCCCAAACAAGCGGCTGTTCCGCTCGTTCGGGCTCCGGGTTCTGTGACCTCAGGCCTCTAACTATGTCTGCGTTCGTGCCCGTCCGAATCTGCTTGCGAACAATTGAGCACCAGCTCGGTCCTATTTAATGGACCTCGCCGGACTTGTCAATTGCCGGGTATGACGCTCGTCATGATTCGCGAAAATCGCGTTCAGCGCGCGCAGCGAAACCCGACGTTCGATCGCGGAGTATCCGGATCATTCGCCTCGCGGCACGACGCACGAAGCGGTCCCTGGTAATGAAAAAGCCAGCTTCCGCCGCGAATCACTTTCGTTTCGCCCGACGCGGGGCCGGTCGGGTTCTCTGCCGGCGAGTTCGCGTAGTACTCCGCGTCAAACCAGTCCTCGACCCACTCGAAGACGTTGCCGAGCATGTCGTACAGACCGTAGTCGTTCGGCGTTTTTTGGCGGATGGGGTGCGTTTTTCCGTATGAGTTTTGCGAGTGCCAGGCGATGTCGTCAACGCACTGCTCGTCGTTGCCGCAGTAATACAGCGTATCCACGCCGCCCCACGCGGCAAATTCCCACTCGGCTTCGGTCGGCAGGCGCCCGCCAAGCTGCTCGCAAAAGGCGACCGCGTCATCCCAGGTGACGTTTTCGACGGGGCATTGCGGGCAGTCCTCGAAGTAGCTCGGCTCGAGCCCGGTGATTTCGGCGTAAAGCTCTTGCGTCACTTCGGTCGCCATCAGCTCGAACGGACCAATCGTCACCTCGTGTTGCGGAAATTCGCCGTCGCCGATTTCGCACCACTGGTCCTCGTCCTTGCAGCCCATGAGGAACGTGCCGCCTGTCAGCGCGACCCACGTCACGTCATCGGCGTCGTCATCCGAATTATCGTCGGCGTCATCGTCATCGTCGTCGTCGCCGCAACTGGCCACGAAAACAAACGCAAAAACCGAAAGCGCGACGGCAAAAAGCGCCATCGCGCGTTGAATCGTCCCGATCATCCGCGCATCCATCCTTTGAATCGACCCATCCTTGCCCCAGTGCGCATTTTAACAGCCGCAACACCCGCCGTCATCGTCATCGTCGTCATCGCCGCCGACCGCGGCATCGTCGTCCGCCGCGTCATCGTCGTCATTGAAATCATCGTCATCCGCATCGTCGTCGTCATCGCCCGCGCCGGCCGGCGACGCGAACGCAATGTGGCCGAGGTTGCCCGCATCGTCGATCGCGCGAATCGCGTAGTGGCGGTCGGGCGATTCGGAGTCCACGTCGAGCTGCTCCAGAATGCCGGCGTTTTTCGGTTGCAGGTCGTTGGCGACGACCTGGGCCGCGAGAAATCCCTCGGGCGTCAGCAACGCGTCCGGATCGTCCCCGACACGAATGTCGTATCCCGCCGCCGCGCCGCAATACCAGTCGTCGCCCGGCGCGTCGAAACGCAGGCGCGTGCCGCCGTTCGGCGCGGCGTTGCGCGTAAAATCCAGAATGACGCCCGGCGGCGCCGTGTCCGTGCCGAGCACGCCCGTGTTGCGTTCGTCGTGGTGGAATCGCCGCCAGCCGGAATTGAGCTCGCCCTCAAGGCACGCCGCGCCCGGCGTGCGCCAGCCGAAGAGCTGGCCTTCGTGCGTCGTCTGGAAAACATCCAGCGAGCCGTCGTTGTCCACGTCGCCGGCGACCGACGAGGCGATCATCCAGTTGAAGGTGTATTTCGGCCAGCCCGCGGGTTCGGTGCCGTCCGGCGAAACCGCGTGAAGCATGAAGCCCGAGCTACCGGCGACCACCTCGCGCACGCCATCGCCCGAAACGTCGGCGAAGATCGGCGCGACGTAGAAATTGATGTCCTCCAGGTTCGCCGAGAAGATCGGCTCGAGCGTCGGGCCGTCGAGATTCCATGCCAGCAGCAAGGGACGAAGAAGGCTCAGCCAGCCGTCCACGCCCTTGACGGCGGATGTCGTGGGCAGCGCATAGTGGATATCGCCGCCCGGCGTCACGCGATCAAACGCGCCGTGCCCGGAGATGTTGACCGAAAAATTGGCGGGCAGCGTCTGCGTGTTGATGACGCCGTTTTCGACGGTGACGAGCTGCGGCAGATACGCGAACGCGCCCGTGCCGATCACCGTGCGGGCGCCGTCGTGCATCATCGCCGGCGCGGCGGTGATGCCGGAGGTCAGCGGCGGTATCGGCAGGGCGTCGGCGAGCGGCGCGGGAAGCGCAAGCGGCCAGCCGACGTGGAACGGCGAGCCGCCGCCCGCGTTGCCGTCGTGGCGGATCGCGTACAGGCGCCCGGTCTTCCTCGCACCGTCGTAGCAAACCTCCGTCGTCGGCACGACGATACTGGGGAATCGCGAAAGCGCCGGGTCCGCGGACGACGGATCGAGAATGCCGACCGCGGGTGTGCCGAGGATCTGGATGCCCTCGACGGGGTCGCCGCCGTCGTCCTTGCAAACGAGATTCGCCGGCACGGTGCCCGCCGTTGAGAGCGCCGCGACCGGGAATCCCGGGTGGTCGCCTCCCTTCGCGCCGGATTTCGCGTCGAACACGGTAATGACGAAGATCTTCGCCTGGAAGTTCGCGGCGATAATTTCCATCACGCCGTCGCCGTTCAAATCCGCAACGACGGGCGAGGCGGCAAACGCGTTGCCGTGCCCGAAGCCCTTGGGCGTTGTCGAATCGGGTTTGGGGACGACGTACGGGAAGCCGTCGAGGAACGGATCGGGATCGCCGTTTTCGTCCGTGTGCAGATTGCCGTTCGGGTGGATGGCGAAGACGCGCCCTCCGCCGGACGCGGTAACGATGTACGGCACGCCGTCGCCGTACAGGTCCGCGACGGCGGGCGAGGCAAGCGCGAAGTCGAATTCGTACGGACCGGAGTCGTCCTGGATGTTCACAGGGAAGCCGGGCCGGCGCGCGTATTTCCCCGCGGCCTCGTCCCAGCCGAACACCTCGATCTTGCCGTTCGTGGTTCCGAAGATGATTTCCAGCAGCCCGCCGTCGCGCCCATCCAGGTCGTAGAGCGCGGGTGAGCTTTCGCCGGATGCGGCAAGATCAAACGGCGTTCCCGGCAGCCATCCGGAAGCCGGATCGTCGTCGGTGTAGGCGGCGATCGCCTTGCGATCCTCGCCCTGGGCGCCCGTTTCCGACGTGGCGCGGACGCGCAGGGTGATCGTGTGATCGTCCGGGTCCGCCGTCGGGCCGCGAAGTTCGGCATCGGAAAAAAACGCCGTCAGATCCAGCGTCGCGACGACGCCCGTGACCGGCGAGCTGCCGGAACCGGAGGCGATCTCGACGAACTCGGCGCCGAGCGGTTCCGGGCCGACGGCGGCCTCGACGACGAAATCAAAATCGTCGCCGCGCGCGTGGATAAACGCCTCGATCGAAACCTGCGTCGATTGCGCGGCGTCGACGAGCGCCCACCAGCGCGGGCTCGTGATACGCACCTCGGGGGGTATAAGCGCGTCCAGGCCGTCGCCGAGCATTTCCATCGCGCGGGCAAGGTTCGGCCGCCCGTATCCGAAATGGCGATCGAATCCCGGCTGGCATCCGCCGCCCGTCAACGTAACGCACCGGTTGGCGATGTCGTCCGCGGACTTGATGAGTATCTGCTTCACCTCGTTCGGAGACAGGTCGATGCCAAGGTCATACGCGCGGGACAAGATGAGCCCCGCGGCGCCGCCGACGTTTCCGGTCGCCTCCGACGAACACGCGCCCGACGCGCCGGCCAGGTGAACGTGTTCGTTGTAGTTCGTGCAATACGTTTCCGTGTAGGCGATGAGGTTGATCGGGAAGAAGTCGAACAGCTCGACGTTCGGCATCGGGAAGATCGATTTGACGGAAAGCACGTCCTCGCCGCCGGCGGGATAGGAGTGGTGAAAGCCGAGTTCATCACCCGCCGCCGCGACGAGCAACATGCCGCCGTCGTGCGCGGCGGCGATGATGTCCTCGATATCGCGGTTGTAATCCGGCGTGCCGGACGCGGCCACGCCGACCTGCGCCCCCATCATCGACGCATAACGCACGCCCTGCCCCACCTGATTGTGCGAGGCGAGAATCGCGTCCGCGACGCGGATCGGAAGGACGGTGCAATTCGGGCAAAATCCCGGCTTGTCGCCCTCGTCGTTGTCGGCCATGGCGCAGGCGTCCTTGGCGCGGTCGTCGCCGTGCGCGCCCTCCGGCCACTCGTCGATGCCGATCGCGTCGGGAGTGTTTCGAAAAAAGTCCCACCCGCTGATGTCGTCCGCGTAGCCGTTGCCGTCGTTATCCACGCCGTCCGCGAACGCGGCCAAAAGCTCCGCGGGCGAAAGCGGATAGGCCGGCGGCGGCGCGGGCACGCGCGGATCGTTCGCGTAGTCGGACGCCGCGACGCGGCCGTCGCCGTTGCAGTCGTACGTGCCGCACGGCGTGCCGCCGTCCTGCGGCATCGGCAATTCGCCGACGTTCAAAAAGAGCCGGTCCGCGATTTCGCGGTTGTTGTAGAGCGCAAGGCCGTTGTCGATGATCGCAATCACGACATCCGGCCGGCCGGTTGTGAGTTTCCACGCCTGGGTCGCGCCCATGCCGGGGATCGTCCAGGGTTTGTCGGGGTCCGTCGATTCCGGATCGACCACGTCGAATCCCGGCAACACGTTGGAATTGACGAACAGGCCGAACGGATTGAGCGGATCGTAATCCGGGCGCTCCAGGTCCATCGGCACGTTCGAGACAAACATGCCGCCACCGGGAACGACGCCGTCAAATGGATCGTCGCCGGGAGTCTCGATGTCCGTCGTGATTTGGAGTATGTACGGCGCGCCGAGAGTCAGGCGATCGTCCGGCGTGAAAATGACGGTGTCATCCGCGACGTTCGTCGTCTCCACCGATATCGTCCCGGCGATCGGGCTGCCGGGCGCACCCGCCGGCGAAACGAAAAGCGACGAGCCGTTCACGGTCGCCGGATCAACCCCCGCGTCGAACACCGCGAACACCGGCCACGCCGTGCGGTGCTCCCAGGTGTCGAGCGTCGGCCATTGCGCGACAAGGCCAAGCGCGCTCGCCGGCGCGGCGGATGCCGCGAATCCGGCGACAGCAAAAACCAATGCCAACGCGACGCGATAACCCAAACGACGAACGCAAGAACGCACGGCCACCCCCGGGAATTTGAATCGCGGAAGAATACCACGGAATGCGAAATGGCCATTGCATCGGCAAACGGCAAACGCGCTTGCCCGCTGTCCATGATGTCCATGCCGTCCATCATGTCCATTTTATCCATCGCCAATTCGGGCACGGGCGCGGAAAAACGATTAACGCGCGCGATTTTGGAGCGCCAGGTACCGCAAGATGTATTCGAACAACTCGACCTGATTCCTCGCCGCGTCGGCGCTTTCGGCCCACGTCGTCAGGCCATGACGGCGGATGAGAAGCGCGGGGAGATCCGGCGGCGCGGCCGCGAATCGGCGGCGCACGTCGCGCGCGATTCGCTCAACGTCCGCATGATTCTCGAAGATGGGCGCCGTCATGCGCGCGGATTCGTCGGCGATACCGAAGCCCTTGAGCATCTCGAGCGCCGGCAGCTCGATCTCGCGCGCATCGTTTGCCGTCAGCCAATTCGCCTCGACCGTATGCACGTGATAGACGGCGCGCGCACCGGGATAGAGTTCGTAGATCGCGCGATGAATCGCCAACTCCGCGGAGGGGCGCGGCGTGCCGGCGAGCGACATCTCCGCCGTCGTAGCGACATGAAGCGCCATCGGGACACAAAGTATGTCATCGGGCGTCAGTTCGCCTTTCGCGCGGCCGGACGCGGTGATGAGGATGTCGTCGCCGTCGCGCAACGAGAGATTCCCGGAGGTGCCGGCCATCCATCCGCGCTCGTAAAACGCGCGCGCGTGGCGGACGAGCGTCTCGCGCGGATCGTTCATCGGCCGGTCGCCCAATGGATTTGCGACAGGTGATCGCGCACGTCGAGAAACGTCTCCCACGGCACGAAAGCAACGCTCTCGCCCAGCAGATATTCCGCGAGCCGGTCGCGGGCGAATACCAGATCCGCAACGCGCGCGGCCTCGAGGTCCGTCACCGAATCGCCGATGAGCACGCGCTCGCCGATACCGAGCCAATCCATGACCTTCGTTTTGGAGAGCAGTTCCGTTTCCGATTCGAAATCGGAGCGGATGTGCATGTGCGTGTCATTGAGATCCACATCGGGCGCGAAGACGGCCTGCACCTTCGCGCGATACGGCGCGATGATCTCCTCCACCATGCCGCGTAACCCGCCGGAGACGACAACAAACGGCACGCCGATGCCGTTCAGGTAGTCGAGCAATTCGTCGAGACCCGGGCGGACTTTCGCGCCGCGTGTGAACTCGATGATGTCATCGTAAGCACCGACAGGGATCGTGCGGAAGATCTCCTTGATCCCGTCGCGCAGCGTGACGGACTGCTCGTAGATCATCGGAATCAACTCGTTGGCCTTTTCGGGCGCGAACTTTCGCATGACGTCGGCGAACGTCTCGCTCGCGGTGATCGTGCCGTCGAAATCGCAGAAGACCGCGCGTCTCACGTCATGCCCCACTTTTCGAGCGCGCGCGCGAGCGCCCCTTCCGGTACGGCATCGCGCGTCACCGGATCGCCCCGCAGGGCGCGTTCGATGGCCTCGAAAAACGCGGCGACGCCGGCCGCGGCGCCGTCCGGGTGATCCATGATGCCGGTGCCCGCGTTCAAGATGATGTCGTTGCCGTGATCGGCCAGCGCGCGCGGCACGATGCCCGGCGTGATGCCCGCGGACGGCACGGGCGCCGTGCCGCGCTTGCGCAGCCCGGCGACAAGGCGCGACTCCGTTTCGGCGTCGATCGGCAGGTTGCCGTAGCTCGCGGGATAGAGCGCCGCGTCGGCGCCCGCGTGCGCGAAGAGTGTGCCGAGCAAAACGTCATACGAGAATCCGTGATCCGGCGCGCCGCACCATGCGCCCGCCAGCGCCGGATGCGCGAAGATCGGTACGTTGATGAATTCATCCGCGGCGAGCGATTCGAGCGCGGCGAAGCCGTAGGCCAGCACGTTGAAAAGCAGCGCGGTCGCTCCGGCGTCGATGAGGCCAAGGGCGCGCTCGCGCAACCGATCCGCCGGGCCGGTCAGATTGACGGCATACATCGTTGCGCGGCCGCTCCTGCTTTCGTTGTCCCACGCGGCTTCGCGGATCGCGGCCAGGCGCGCGAAAACCGGCGCGTCCGGCAGATCGCCGACGATCTCGTCGTCCTTCACGATATCGAGCCCCGCTCCCGCGATCTCGCGGTAGATGCTCGCGTAATCCGTCGGCACAAGGCCAAGCGCCGGCTTGAAGATCGCCATCAAAAGCGGGCGCTCGGGCACGTCGAGCAGGCGGCGCAGTCCGCGCGTACCGTACTTGTTCGGCGTACCGTAGCCATTCGGGAGGCGCAGGCCGACAACCTTCGCGGGTCCGGCCATGGAGTATTTACCGAAGATCATGGTGAGGAGCGACGCGATATCGCCCTCGACGTTCGCGGCGGGAAACGCGACGGTGGCAACCGACGATCCATCGTCGCGCCTTTCGACGCCGGTAACCTCGGCCAGATGCGACAGAAGCGCGGACTCACGATGCGTATGGCGCGCGTCCCACGTGCCGGCGGTCTGGCCGGTCGCGATGATGCGCGCCTGCGTGGCCGCGTCGACCCCTGGAGGGAAGCGGTAATCGACCTCGATCGTTTCGTTCGCCATGCGTGACGCGAAATTACGCGAGGCGGCGCGGCGTGCCGGTGTATTCGGGCGTCCACCCCTCGGTGCTCGTAAAATAGCGGACGGCCTTGATGCGCCGCGCGCGCGTCAGATAGAAGTAGTGCTCCGTGCCGGTCGGCACGTTGATGTATTCCTCGGCCTCCACCATCAGCTCCACCTGGCTGCCGTCCGGCCGCACGAATCCGAAAATTCCCTCGCCGTCCACGATGTAACGCACTTCGTCCTCCGAGTGCGTATGGCATTTGTCGAACTTCGCCAGCATCTGTTCGAGGTTTGGCACCTCCTCGTTGATGACGATGAGATCGCGCGTCTTGTATCCGTCGGACTCGGCGAGCCGGCGGAAATAGCCGTCGAGCGATTCGAGCACGCGCGCCTTTTCGCCGTCGGTCAGCGTCGGCCGCGCGAGCAGGTCGCACAGTTCGGGATCGTCGCCCACCGGCCAGCGGTTCAGGCGAATGCCGAGCGCGGAAAGCTCGTTTTCGATGTCGGGAATTTCGGTGAACGTGCGTCCATCTTCCGTCGTCAGCTTGGCCATGATGATCCCCCTTCGCGTTTACGAGCCGGCGCGAAATCGCCGCAGGCGCCGCCCGGCTTCTTCCAAAACGTCGTCTTCCTTCGCGAAACAAAAACGTAAAAGCTTTTCGCCCGTGGCCGACTGATAAAACGCGGTGCCGGGCACCGCCGCGACGCCGACATCCTCGAGGATCGCCATCGCCGCTTCCTTGGCGGTTTTGTACGGCAATGCGGAAATATCCGCGAGGCAGTAGTACGCACCTTGCGGCGCGAGCGGATGCAGGCCCGCGTCGGCGAGCGCGTCGCAAAGGATGTCGCGCTTGCCCTCGTACGTCGCGGCGATTTCGGCGAAAAATTCCGGCGGCGCGTTGAAGCCTTCCGCCACGCCGTGCTGCAACGGCGTTGGCGCGCAGACGTAATACAGATCGTTCGCAAGCGTGATTGCGCGCGCCAACTCGCGCGGCGCGGCCGCGTATCCCACGCGCCAGCCGGTGATGCTGAAGGTCTTTGAGAGGCTTGAGATCGTCACCGTGCGTTCGCGCATGCCGTCCACCGTCGCGGGCGAGATGTGCTTGCGTCCGTCGAAGACGATATATTCGTAAACCTCGTCGGTGATCAGAAGCAGGTCATGCCGTTTCGCGACGCTTGCGATCGCGGCCAGTTCCGCTTGCGTCATGACGCGGCCGTTCGGATTGCCCGGCGTGCACGCGACGATGGCGCGCGTTTGCGGCGTCACCGCCGCGTCGAGCGCTTCGGCCGTCACCGTGAAATCCGGCGGTGTCAGTGTCGCGAACTGCGGTGTCATGTGCGCGATCGTCACGGTGTTCAGGTGGTATCCGTAATACGGCTCCATCAGCAATACGCCGTCGCCGGGATTGAGAAGCGCCATGAGGGTCGCCGCGAAGGCGCCGGACGCACCGATCGTCACGACGATCTCGCCGTTCGGGTCGTACGAAAGGCCGTTGTCACGCGCGAGCTTTTCGGCGATACGCTCCCGCGCCGGCAAAATGCCTTCCGGGAAGGAATAAAGGCTCTGCCGCGCGCCGATGGCGCGTGTGGCGCCCGCGACGACAAGCGGCGGTGTTGGCAGATCGCCAAGCCCCTGCCCGAGGTTGATCCCGCCGACGCGCTCGCACTCGCGCGTCATCGCGCGAATCTCGGACTGCGTCATCTGCTTGAGTCGGTCGTTTCCAAATCGTGTCATGACCGCCAAGTATCCGCCCGGCGGGAAAGGCCTGTCAAATCAGGCGCTTGACCGGCCGGGAGTGTTTCCCAAGAATCGTGGCGATCAATGCAATTTCGGATTTCGGATTTGAATCGCGTCTTTCAACACGAAGACACCAAGGGCACGAAGTTTCGGAGCGAAATCATGCGCGTCGTGCGTTTTGTGTTTTTTGGGGCTTTGTGTTGAACGCATTTTGCGGTCGCCGATCTCCGGAGTCCGGAAGCCTTACGCCGGAGGCGCCCCTTTGAACATCGTCTTTCTCTCGCCGCATTTTCCGCCGCAGTACTACCTGTTCTGCGAGGCGGTGCGAAAAAACGGCGGCAATATCCTTGGCATCGGCGACGCACCGTCCACGAACCTTCGCGACGAGCTGCGCCGCGCGCTGGCCGACTACTACTTCGTGCCGAACATGAACGAGGGCGACGCGCTGTTGCGGGCGCTGGCGTTTCTTGTTCACAAGCACGGCAAGATCGATCGCCTGGATTCCCTGAACGAGCATTGGCTCGCGGCGGAGGCGCACCTGCGCGAGGATTTCAACATCCCCGGCTTGAAACCCGAGGACCTGCCGAAGTACCGCTCGAAGACGCACATGCGCGAGGTGTTCAAAAAGGCCGGCGTGCCGTGCAGCATCGGTGAGCCGTATGCCGGCGAAGCGGGTCTGCGCGCGTTCGTGAAAGGGCATGGCTACCCGGTGGTCCTCAAGCCCGATCAGGGCGTCGGTGCGGCGCGCACCTTCAAGCTGACAAACGACGACGAGCTGGCGAGCGCGCTTGCGACCGACCTGACGGGATACGTCGTGGAGGCGTTTATCACCGGGCGGCTCGGCAGCTACGACGGGCTCGTGGACGACGCGGGCCACATCGTCTACGAGACCTCGCACGTGTACAGCGCGGGCATCATGGATATCGTCAACCAGCGTCTGCCGATGCACTATTACTCGCGCCGCGAAATTCCCCCGCTCATGCGCGAGCTTGGGCGAAAGGCCGTAAAGGCGTTCGCACTCAAGGGGCGCTTTTTCCACCTCGAGTTTTTCGAGGAGGCCGGCGGAAAGTTCCGCGCGCTCGAGATCAACGTCCGTCCGCCCGGCGGTTTCACGACGGACATGATGAATTACGCGAGCGACATCGATGTGTACGACCTCTGGGCGCGGATGATTTGCGGCAAAGACGTGTCAGACTTCGCGTTCGAGCGAAAGTATCTCTGCGCGAACGTCTCCCGCCGGCGCGATCGACGCTACGCGCGCACGGATGGCGAAATCCGCGAACGATTCGGCGACGCGGTCATCCTGCACCGCGACATGCCCTCGGTGTTCTCCGAGGCGATGGGCGACGAGATGTACCTGGTGCGGATGCAGGACGAGGAGGTGTTGAGGGAGGTGATTGCGTTTATTGAGGAGGTGGAGGATTGAAGATGGAAGATTGAAGATTGAAGAATTTCCGGCACAGGCGCGATGGCCGACGGATCGCGCGGCGCGTCTGCCAGGACGCGCGGCCGGCCCGAAACGCGACGGCCAATCTTCAATCTTCGATCTGCAATCTTCAATTTCACCCCAGCAGCCAGCGCAGCGCTTCCGGCAATCGCCGCTGCCAGTCGATCTCATGGTGATTGCCGTGTGGCTCGATAACCATGTGCACCTCGTGCGCCGCATAGCCGATCGAACGCAGGTGGTCGTGGAAATTGCGCACGGTGTTGCCGTAGTCCAGATCGACGCCCGCCCAGTCCACGCGCTCGTTTTCGCCGGCATCCAGGTAGATGCGCGTCCATTTCCGGGAGTGTTCCTTCCACGAACTGAACATCCACCCCTGGCACCACATCAATGACGGCGATACGCCGCCGACGCGCCCGAAGACATCCGGATGCCGCCAGCCGACGAAAAGCGAGATCAGCCCGCCGAGGCTCGCGCCGATCGTGCCGCGCCATTGCGGCTCCGGGCGCGTGCGGTAGGTCGCGTCGATGTACGGGACGAGGTGATTGACCAGGAAGTCGGTGTAGTACGATCCGCGCCCTTGCACGCCGACAGCGTAATCGTCCCAGGGCGAATATTCCTCGAAGCGCTGCACGCCGTGGTCGATAGCAACGATGATCCACGGTTCGGTCGCGCCCTCGGCGGCAAGGCGCTCGATGACGTCGTTCGCGCACCAGGTGTGATAGACGGCCGACTCCGGATGCGCAAACGCGTTCTGCCCGTCCTGGAAATAGAGCACGGGAAAGCGGCGGTCGGGTTCCGCGTCGTACGCGTTCGGCGTGTAGATGCGGATCGTCCGGTTGTAGCCCTCGGGGATCGAGAAGAAGTCGCGGATGATGTGAACGTGGCCCATGCCCGCCCCCGTTTGCCGGCGCGAAAGTGCGCGATACGGCGACCGGGTTGTGTGCCGCGCGGCGAAGGGGTTGTCAAGCGAGCGTGGTGCTCGAACTCGCGGTTTCCGCTATTCTGCGACGCTGCGAATCAGGATGTCCGTTCCTTCACGTCGCGTGGAATCGTCATCCTGAGGCGAGCGCAGCGAGCCGAAGGATCCGGCTTCGCCCCGGATGAAGCGTGGCCGTTTGCGGAAAGCGTGGCCGTCAGCAAGGTACGGCCCGATCCTTCGCTTCGCTCAGGATGACGTCGCGCGAAACAGGCATTGACTTTGAGGAATCGATGAACAATTCGAAAGCGATTTTTTTTGCGGCTCTGGCGACCGTTTTCTTCGCGCTCGCCCCCGCGGCCTTCGCCCAAACCGGCGTCGACCCGTACCTCGTGGCCAAGACCGCGGACTACGAGGATTTTCTGCGCCAGTGGCATAGCGGCGGGATGGGCGGCGTGTCGGATCGCATCTTCACGGACGAAACGCGCACGGAGCTTTTGCGCACCAAAGGCGCGGGCGACAGCGAGGACTGGACGGGCTTTTACCTCGTGACGCAGGCGATGCGTTACGCCGTCACCGGCGCGGCCGACGCGCGCGCCGAGGTTTTGCGCATCGCGGAGTATCTCCACCACGTCCATAAGGTCACCGGCGACCCGGGCTACATCGCACGCTACGTCGCGCCGGACGAGGCGCCGTGGAATGTGGAGTTCGAGGGCTCCGATAACAAGATCCCCGGCGAGGGGGACTACGCGGGCGCGTTCTGGGTGGGGCGGCAGTCGCGCGACAAATACATCACCTGGTTCTGGAGCCAGACCTGGGCGCACGACCTGGTGGACGACGCCGCGATGCGCGCCACGATCGAGGCGGACTTCCGCGAGGTGATCGACACGCTCGTCGCGAACAACTGGACGATCATCGACCCGTGGGGCGACACATGGCCCGCGTCGAGCATCGGGCACGACATCCGCCTGTCGATCATCCTGCAAGTCGCGCACGTGACCGGCGATCCGGCGTACTGGGCGCTGCTCGATTCGGAATACGAGAAGGTCAAGAACCTGATGTGGTTTTCGACCTTCACGTTTTTCAACAAGTACTTCGAGTATTTCGCGTTCATCAACAACCACCCGGTGTGGAACGCGATCCACCGCCTGTGGCCGGACCGCGAGCGGCTCGAACACCTGAACCGCATTTTCAACGTCAACGTCCGATCGATGGTCGAAGGAACGCACGCCGCTTTGTTCGACGCGATCTACATCCAGACATGCCTTCGTCTTGGGGATTGCGACCAGGATGAACTCGACGCGATCGCCGACGACATCGAACACGGGCTGACCGTTTTCTGGGATCCGCCGAACTACAAGCGGCACGTGGACTGCTCCGTGCTGCCGCTCGATCCGTTTTCGGTGTGGGCCGATAATTTCCTGTCGCAGTACCCCTGGCTGGAAGACATTTTCGACATTGACCCGCAGACGGCCGAGGCGCACGAGGTGGACGACCGCTGCTGGACCTCACACCTGTGGGAGCGCAGCCCGTATCACATCGCGTGCTCCGAAGCCGATACACCCACCGAAACCGGGCCGAGCCTCGATTACCTGCTCAGCTATTGGTACGCGGTGTACTATGGAATCCTCGGCGACGCGGGACCGCTCGGCGACGACGACCTGACCGGCGACGACGATGACGACGACGACTCCGCCGATGACGACAGCGCCGATGACGACACGGTCGATGACGATACCGACGATGACGCGACGGACGACGATTCGGACGATGATGACGACTCGACGGACGACGACTCCGTGAGCGACGACGACGCGGCGGATGACGATACGAGCGACGATGACGATGCGGCCGATGACGACGCCGGTGACGACGATGCTACGGACGACGACGACAATGACGATGACGATGGATGCGGATGCTGAATCGTTCATTCGGTCCATCGTGTCCATGATGTCCATAGTGTCCATCGGGCACGGTCGCGCGTCGGGCAACGGTGATCGCGCTGCAGAAGCAAGGAGCTAGCCATGCAAAAAGCCACATTCGCGATGGGGTGCTTTTGGGGCGTCGAGGAGGCGTTCCGGCATATCCCCGGCGTTTCGAACACGACCGTCGGCTACACCGGCGGGCACAAGGATGAACCGACCTATAAAGAGGTCTGCACGGGCACGACCGGCCACGCGGAGGCGGTGCAGGTCGAATACGATCCGGACAAGGTCGCTTTCGACGACCTGCTGAAGGTCTTCTGGAGCGGGCATAACCCGACGACGCGAAACCGCCAGGGGCCGGACGTGGGCACGCAGTATCGCTCGGCGATCTTCTATCATACGCCCGATCAGAAGGACGCCGCGGAGCGCTCGAAGCGCGAACACGAGGCGGCGGACACGTTCGGCGGGCGCGCGATCGTCTCGGAGATCACCGCCGCGTCGACCTTCTGGCCGGCGGAGGAATACCACCAGCGGTATCTGGAGAAGAACGGGCTGGCGCACTGCCGAACGTGATGAAGAGGCTGGGAGACGGGAAGGCTGAAAGGCTGAAAGGCTGAAAGCCTGAAAGCCTGGAAGGCTGGAAGGCTGGAAGGCTGGAAGGCTGGCAGGTCGTCGCCATCATTCGGGAGCCAATATGAAAGGCATTGCGATTGCGTGCGTTTTGGGTGGGGTGACCGGCATGATCTGGGGCAGCATCTGGTGGATGGCCCTGCCCTTTGCCAACATGGCCATCGGCTCCTTCCCCGACGAAGAAGCGGTGCAGAATTATTTACGCGACACCGGCGCGCCGGACGGCGTGTACTTCGTGCCGGGCATGCCGGCCGAGGACACCGAAGAAGCGATGAAAGCGATGCACGAACGCACGCTGCGCGGCCCGATCGCGCAGGTGTTTTTGACGCAGGGCGGATTCGACCCCGCCGCTCCTGGCACGTACGTCTTCGGCTTCCTGCATTTCATCGTATCGACGCTGCTTCTGGCCGTGCCAGTCCGCATGGCCGCGCCGTCGCTGCCGACCTTCGCGGCGCGCTGGAAATTTACGACGCTTGTCGGCATATTCGGCTCGTTCGCGATCGCGATCTCGTTTCCCGTCTGGTACCATCACGTCTGGGATTACTGGATCACGCAGTTCGTGTTCTACGCATCGACGTGGGCGCTCATCGCTCTTGTCGTCGCGAAATTCGTGAAGGCCGATTGAGGAAAGAGAAAAGAGGAAAGAGAAAAGAGGCCATCGCAAGCGGCGCGTTTGCTTGACGATAGCTTCTCGATCAAACCGTCCGCGCGTTTGGCGCACGTTTACGAGGGAAGGGATGTCCATGACGGCTCGCAGGTTGACCTTGTTGCTCACCCTTTTCGCGCTCGCGTTCGTGGGCGTTTTCGGCGCGTCGTGCAGTTGCGGCGACGACGATGACGACGACGATACCGGCGATCTTCCGAACGTCGATGATGACGATACCGGCGATGACGACGATACCGCGGGCGACGACGATCTGGATGACGACACCGACGATGACGACGCGGATGACGACGATATCGACGACGACGTGGACGATGACGACGCGGACGATGACGACATCCCTCCGACGACGGAAGGATTCGTGTACGCACCGGCGGGCGCGTTTCTCGCGGGCAGCCCTTCGATCGAGCCGGGACATGACGCGGACGAAGCGCAGCGCACGGTGACGATCAGTCGCGCGTTCGAGATCGGCGAGACGGAGGTCACGAAAGAGCAATTCCGCACGTTGTCGGGCTTTGACCCGGCGAACTTTCCGGTTTACGGCGACAGCCCCCTGCGTCCGGTGGAACAGGTCAGTTGGTTTGACGCGCTCGTGTACGCGAATCAGCTCTCCGCGCAGGAAGGGTATGACCCTTGTTTCGCGTTCGACGACGTGGTCTGCGACAACGAAGACGAGGTGGACGGCGTGGCCGACTGCGCCACGAAGGGCGGCGTCTGGAGCGCGACGGTCACGCTGAACGCGGCGACGCTCCAGGAGTGCGAAGGCTTCCGCCTGCCGACCGAGGCGGAGTGGGAGTATGCCGCGCGCGCCGGATCGACGACCGCGCTTCCGAACGGCGAGATCACGTCGCACACATGCGAAACGGTCGATCCGAACGTCGACGCGATCGCGTGGTACTGCTTCAACGGAAAGAACACGACGCACCCCGTCGCGAAAAAGCAGGCGAACGACTGGGGCTTGTACGACGTCATCGGCAACGTGCTCGAGTGGACGTGGGACTGGTACGAGTCCGATGTTTCCGGAGACGCGACCGATCCGACCGGCGCGGCCGGCGGGCACTTCCGCGTAGCGAAGGGAGGCGGCTATCGCTGGTATGCCCCTGTGCGCCAGCGCCCCGCGTGGCGCGGCGGACATCAGCCTGGCTACAACTGGCGCCTGCTCGGATTCCGCCTGGTGCGCACGCTGCCGGGCGAGGCGATCGCGACGCCGGCGGATGCTCCGCGGCCCGTTGAAGCCGGCGCGCCGGCGCCGAAAGCCCTGCCGACCTCGCTGCCGTTTTCGTTCACGCGCCCCGCGGCCGGCACGCCGCTGACGCAGCAGGAAATCGACGACTTCACGACGAAGATCACGGGCTTCTGGAAGGATTCGTTTTTCTGGGAGCGCCTGACGTGGATCGGCCACGGCTACGACGATACCGCGGCCGGCAACGGCTATCCCGAATACAAGCTCTACTGGCAGGACACGACGGTCACCAAAAGCGGCGACACGGTGACGTTCGCGCACGTCGGCGGCGCGGACAACCTGATGATCCGCCTGGGCAAGCTGCTCGGCGCGGCGGTCGGCGGCTATCTGGCGAGCGGCGACCCGATGTTCGCGCGGCTCGTGGAGGATTACAGCAAGGGCATCGACGCGCTGTTCCTGTCGATGGACTACGACGACGAGGACCCGGAAAAGGACCTCATGCCGCGCACGCCGTTCACGGTCAATCACGAGTACACGGAGGACGGGCGGCACGCCGTCGTCGATTACGATCCCGTCAAGCAGCAGGAGAAATACGACTGGAACGCGCACACGATTCCGAACGACACGAACCCGCACTGGGGGCCGATCTGGCTTCGCAACATGCGCAGCAAGGATGACGTGCCGCACATCATGCGCGTCGCCGTGCCGCTGATGTACGCGGCGCAGGACGCGCCCGATGCGGATGTGAAGGCCGCGGCCGCACAGGCGCTCAAGAAGCTGCGGGATTTCTCGCGCGACATTGTCGATTCGGAATACCACATTCGCACCAAGGACAAATACGGCAACGCGTACGTGCCGATCGCGGAAAACGGGATCGTCGCGGATCTGGCGAGCTTTGTGCTCTATGAGCCTTTCGTGCCGAACGGCGAGTGCACCGCGAAGATCTCGAGCGCGTTCATCGGCTATGGCGATGCGCTCGAAAACGACTGCGGCAACGGAATCGGCTGGCTGTACGATCTCATCGCGACGATCCAGCACTATTACAACTGGGCGATCATCCGCTACTTCCACATCTCCGCCGTCGAAAATGCCCTTGTCGCCGGCGAAAACGACATGGCGCACGACCTGATCGAAGGCCTCGCGACGCGCGCGAACGACATCATGAACGACGCGGACGGCCGCGCGGCAAACCTGGAATGGGACGCGGATTACGCGGGCTTTCTCGCCGCGTCCGCCGCCGCGGGCCTGCCGCTGACCGCCGACGAGACGCGCCTGCTGGTCGATGAGTATTCGTACTCCGCCGACTTTTACGGCGCGTGGCCGTATCACGATCTGTGGGACGAGTCCGTGGGAGACGGCGTCTATCCGTTCGAGCCGACGCGCAACGACGGCGAGGACCGCGCCGTCCGATTCCCGGAGATGGCCTTCATTCTTCAGTACTGCGCCTCGCCGTTCATCAACACCGCGGGCCAGCCGTTCGTGAACTGCGATATCGTTCTCGACCCGTCGCAGTGGGGGTCGTGAATAGAAAACAGGAAGCAGGAAACAGGAAATAGGAAATAGAGGAATCGCAACGCGCGCCGGTGTTGCGATTTTCTCAATCCTCAATCCTCGACCCTCAATCCTCCCGTCCCGTCGCCCGATGCTCATGCCACACGGCAAACCCGCCGAAACGATGGGTAGAGCACAGAGGAGGTGCGCCCATGTCCGAACATCGACGCCAGATTCGGGTGGCGAAGAATCTGCTTGCGAAAATCATCCAGCCGACGCGGGAGTGCTTCGGTTTTGTCC
The DNA here is from genome assembly GCA_019912885.1 of bacterium. NCBI lineage: Bacteria > bacterium. The sequence goes on along the minus strand of JAIOHV010000080.1, from coordinate 27,636 downwards.
ATGACGTGGCGAAAACCGGTCTTGGTGTCGCGGTGAGCAGTAACATTGAGATGGGCGATCACATGGAGATTCATCTCAACGTCCCCAAGCTTCCGAGCATGAAGCTGTCGGGCGACGTCGTCTGGCGCCGCGAGTTGCCGCGCATCGCCAAGCACCGATTCCTTTTGGGCGTGCGCCTGACCGAAACCTGCCCCGCGTACGATGAGTGGGTCGAGGAGCAGATCCGGTACGACTATGAGCGCCGCGAGCATCCGCGTTATCAGGCGATCGTCGAGGTCAACGGCTCGGACGTGTTCGACCTTCTCGACGCCGCGACGACGAACGTCTCCGCGCGCGGCCTGTACGTGCGTACTAGCATGCCCCTTCCCGTCGGCTCGCATCACGAGTTGGCGCTTCGATCGCCCGCGCTCGACGAACCCGTGATGTGCCTTGCGGAGGTCGTGTCGAGCTTTGAATGCGAACCGGACGAGCTCGATCACGCCCACGGCGCCGGGATGCGGATCATCTCCTTCAAGAAGGATCACGAGGAGCGATTCGTCGAGTTCATCAAGCAGCTCGACGCGCTTTACAGGTTCCATTGGCCCCAGATGGACGGGGTCGAACCGACGGCGCATGACGACGCGGAATCCACAGAGGAAGTCGAGATTCTGGTCGAATCCGCCTGACGCGCGGGAATGGAAAAAATCGCATCGGGACGGAACCATCGCGTCTCGACGGCGCTTTCACCCCTGACACGCTGTAGCCCTGACGCGCTGTTGTCCTGACGCGCTGTTGTCATCCTGAGCGAAGCGAAGGATCTCCGTGTCTACAGATACCCGAGCATCTTCGACACGACGAGATCCGCGAACGCCTGCCCGTCGGCCCTGTTAATCTTGTGTCCGCCCACCGCGAACGTCAGATAAAGCCGCCGCCGAAACGTTCGCAGGATGAGCGCCAATGCGTTGTTCGGCGTCGTGCCGACGCTTCCGTGAATCTCAAGAAGTTCAAGACCGCCCGCCTCGCGGAGCATGGTTTCACCCGTCGGTTTGCCGTCGATGATCTCGGGCCAGACGATGCCCAGGTTTGTCAGAAAAAATGACCCCGGCATGTCGAACAGCGGCCGCAGAACGGCGTGACGCGTTTTTACCGGAAGCGCACGCGTCAGCAGCATCGCGCCCGCGGCGATGCGCGCCATGCGCACGTCCATGCCGAGATCCATCTGTTCGATCCGCTCGCCGACGACGCGCCGCAGGAGCCCGGTGGCGCTGCCGCGCTCGCCCGCGTTCGACGCCACGATGATCGCCGACATCGGATTGCCCTGCCCCGCGGTATCCGTCGCGCGGCGCCGCGCGCGCTGATTCACGGCGACGCCGTGCGCCATCACGCCCGGCGGCGCGCCGCGCGCGCTGTTCCATTCTTCGAGCGCAAGCTTGCTTGCCGCAAGTGCGAGATCCGAGAGCGTCCCGCCCTCTCGCCGGGCGCGCTCGCGAAACGCGGCCTGGAGCCTCTCGTCGCCGATGATGCGTCGGATCATCATCCGGCGGTTCGCGGGATCGGGGTCGGGCGTGCTGGCCATTTGCGCGGCGCCGGTCGGCGCGTGCGCGCGGTCGAGCGCGAATCGGCGCAGGTACTGCGTCACCGATGCAGGCGCGATGGGTCTTGGCGCAACCGCCTGCGCGTGCAGCGCAGCAACACCCGCAAAAGGCGCGACGCGGCCGGTGACAAGTCGATGGTAGCGCGCGAGCAGGTCGGCGACGAAGTCGTACAGGCCGCCTCCGTCGGTCGCGACATGGTGGAACAGCACGATGATCGCCGCGTGGCCGTGCGGCAGGCGATGAATGAAAAGACGCACGGGCGGCTCGAGTTCGAGATTCTGCCCCGCGGTGACGATCGGACGCATCCGCTCGTGGATGCGCGCCTCGATCGCGTCGACGGGAACATCGAGCGCGGCGTCGTCAAAAACCTCAATCGGCGCGGGCGCATCCACAAGCCGCCACGCCAGTTCCTCGAACAACCCATGACGCACCCTCGCCATACGCGCGGAAAACGTCGGCCGGCCACGTAACGCCTGCCGCCACGCGACGGCGAGCGCGTCCGAATCGAGCGCCCCCTTGAACAGCCACGCGCCGAAATCGGTCTGCGGATGCCCCGGCTGCTCCCAGATAAGCAGGATTTCGGACGGAAGATCGAGCGGAACGAGATGCGAGGAAACCATGGACGCGAAGTGTAATGAGAGAATTGGGAATTGGGAATTGGGAGTGCGGAGGGCGGAGGGCGGAGGGCGGAATTGAATCGCAGGAATCGCAATTCAACACGAAGGCACAGAGGGCACGAAGCGATTGTGGAACATCGAATGGGCATCGCGCCGGCAAGGGCGTCCGTCAACAGTCCATCGGGTCCATTGGGTCCATCGTGTCCATCTTTTCTATCGGGCACGGGTGCGGAGTTTTCGCGCATGGTCGCGCAACGAATTGACCCGCCCGCCGAATCCCGTTACGAAGCGTTCGCCTGATCCGACAAGGAGTCCGATGTGAAATTCGCCACTTCCGCGATCGTGTTTTGCGTTCTGTTGACTTTGGCCGCGCCGCTTACCGCGGACGAAGGGCCGTGGACCTTTCACAACCCGCCGCTCGACAAGATCAGGGAGCGCTACGGCGTGATGCTCACCAGCGAGTGGCTCGATCATCTGCGCCTGTCGTCCGCGCGTCTTTCCGACGGCGGCTCCGCGTCGTGGGTATCCGCCGACGGCCTGCTTTTGACAAATCACCACGTCGCGGCCGCGTGCATCCAGGGGCTGTCGTCCGAGGCGCACGATTACATGAAGGACGGCTACGGCACGTCCGCGCCGGCGGAGGCGCGCTGCCCGGGGCTCGATGCGCGCACGCTCATGTCGATGGAGGATGTCAGCCGGCGCGTCATCGACGCGGGCCTCGCCGCCGAAGACGAGGCGGCGGGCAAGAAGGCGCGCAAGGAAGAAAGCGCGCGCATCGAAACCGAATGCACGGATGCGACGGGCCTGCTTTGCGAAGTGGTGGAGCTGTACGGCGGCGGCGAATACTGGATCTACCGTTACAAGCGCTGGGAGGATGTGCGGCTGGTGTTCGCGCCGGAGGGGCAGCTCGGGTTTTTCGGAGGCGATCCGGACAACTTCAACTACCCGCGCTTTTGCCTCGATAACGCGCTGATGCGCGTTTACGACGCCGACGGCAAGCCCGTCGCGCCACCGGCGTATCTACGCGTCGCGACGCAACATCTGTCGGACGGCGACGCCATTTTCATCTCCGGCCATCCGGCGACAAGCGAGCGCCGCGCGACGCTTGCGCAGCTCGAGTTTCTGCGCGATGTCCGCTACCCGTTCTGGAAAGAACAGCTACGCGGACGTCTCGACGTCATCGATGCGTACTCCGCGCGGGGCGAGGAGAGCGCGCGAGAGGCAAAGCTGTTGAAATTCGGCGTCGAGAATTCGCTGAAGGTCATCACCGGCTACCTGCGCGGCCTTGGCGATCCGCGCGTGATGGAGAAAAAGGCCGCGGAGCATGACGCGCTGCGCACCGCGCTGACCGACGCCAACCTGTTGGCGCGATACGACGCGGCTCTCGCCGACATCGCGCGCGCGCAGCAGGCGAGCGGCGCGTTTTACGAGCGCCGGCAACATCTGCGTCTTTGGGGCAGCGGCCTTTTCAGCGACGTACACGAGATCGTGATGCTGACCGGCGAGTTGCAAAAGCCGAACGGCGAGCGTTTCGAGGAGTACCGCGACGCGAACGTCGACAGCCTCAAGCACAAGATCGGCAGCGAAGCGCCGGTGTACAAGGAGTTCGAGGCCGTGCTTTTGACGGCCGCGCTGACGCAGCTTCGCGACGGTCTCGGCGAAAACGATCCCCTCGTACGCAAGGTGCTCGACGGCCGCGAGCCGGCGGAGGTTGCGCGCCAAGTCATGGATGGCACGAAGCTCGACGATGCCAAGGCGCGCGTCGCCCTTATGAAAAAAGGACGCAAGGCGGTGGAGAAATCGAAGGATCCGCTTGTGCGCCTGGCGCTTGCGATCGAGCCCGAGTTTCGCGTGCTGCGTGAGCGCTATGACCGCGAGGTCGAAAGCGTGGAGGAGCGCGCCGCCGAGACGCTCGCCGCGGCGCGCTTCGCGGCGTTCGGCCGCACGGTTTATCCGGACACGACGTTTACCCTGCGTCTCGCGTTCGGGCGCGTGTCGGGCTATTTCGAAAACGAATACACCTACCCCGCGTTTACGACCTACCACGGCCTGTTCGATCGCAATCTGGGCTTTGCCGACGCGGCGCCGTACGACTTGCCGGAGCGCTGGCAAATGGCGCGCGATCGCATCGACCTGGCGACGCCGTTTAACTTCGTCAGCACCGCGGACACCTTCCCCGGCAATTCCGGCAGCCCGGTCGTCAACGCAAACGGCGAGCTGGTTGGAACGCTGTTCGACGGCAACATGGCCTCGCTCGCGATCCAGTACGTTTACGAAGACCGCGTCTCGCGCTCGATCGCGGTGGATATTCATGCGCTCATCGAGGCGCTCGGCAGCGTGTATGGGCGCACCGATTTGTTGAACGAACTGACGGCCGCGCCGGGAGAGGCGGCGCCGCTGGAGTAACGAATCGCCCGGGAGGTATCCGCAGATTACGCAGATTACGCAGATTTTGCGGACATTTTCGCCGTCATTTCCGCGGCATCTCTACCCGGAGCAATACTGTCATCCTGAGCGAAGCGAAGGATCCTCCGCGAAATCTGCGTAATCCGCGGATCGCCTTCACACATTCGCGATTGCCGCATGCGCGCCCATCGGATAGCGTCGGCGTGGGGGTTTCATGGGCAAGGACGTCATCGTTTCGTACACCGTCGACGCGAAGGCCGCGGACGAACTCGCGCGCGAGCTTTTGGCGTGGGGATGGATCCGCAGCGACGTGCCGAACCTTTTCATGAAAACGTACAAGGACACGTACACGCCGCAAGAGCTTGTCGTTTCCGCGCGGGCCGAGTTCGTGGAATGCGCCGCCGCCGCCGAGGCGCGTGTGACGGCGCTCGTGATTGCGGCCTGCGCGGAGGCGCCGGCGCTTTACGTCGCGGACGAGGACGGATAAGGAGGATTGAGGATAGAGGATTGAGGATTGAGTAACGCCCCATCCCAATCCCGGTGTCCGTGTCCAGGAGACCCACCCCCAGACGGTCGCGGTTCGTCGTCGATATATTGGAGGAGGTTTTCGTGCCCGATTTGAAAAACAAAACCGTGGTCATCAGCGGCGCCAGCCGGGGGATTGGCCTGGCGATTGGGCTTGCCTGCGCTGCGGACGGCGCGAATGTCGCGATCCTCGCCAAGACGGATACGCCGCATCCCCGGCTGCCCGGAACGATCCACACCGCCGCGCGGGAGATCGAAGACGCCGGCGGAAAGGCGCTGGCGCTCGTATGCGATATCCGCTTTGAGGATCACGTCGCAAGCGCGGTGAAGCGGACCGTCGAAACGTTCGGCGGCATCGACGTGCTGGTAAACAACGCGAGCGCGATCTTTTTGGCGGGCACGCTTCAGACGCCGATGAAGCGCTACGATCTGATGCACCAGATCAACGCGCGGGGCACGTACGTCTGTTCGCAGGCGTGCCTGCCGCATTTGCTCGAGGCAGCCAATCCGCACATCCTCAACATCTCCCCGCCGCTCAACATGGAGACACGCTGGTTCGCGCCGCACGTCGCGTACACCATGGCCAAGTTCGGCATGTCGATGTGCGTTCTGGGGATGGCGGGCGAGTTCGCGGGCAAGGTCGGCGTCAACGCGCTCTGGCCGCGGACGATCATCGCCACCGCGGCTGTTCAAAACCTTCTCGGCGGCGACGATGTCGTCGCTCGCGGTCGCTGGCCCGCCGTCATGGGCGATGCCGCGCGCGCGATCCTCGCGCGGGACGCAAAAACCTGCAACGGCAACTTCTTCGTGGACGAGGATGTGCTGCGCGCCGAAGGCGTGACGGATTTCGAAAAATACGCGGTGACCCCGGGCGCCGAGCTGATGGAAGACTACTTTATCTGAAGCGCCCCGCGGGGCCGCGCGAGGACTCGATATGGCGCAGCGTTACGCGACGTTTCGCGAGTTTTATCCCTTCTATTTGTCCGAGCACTCGAACAGGACGTGCCGGCGCCTGCACTTTGCCGGCAGTTCCCTTGCGCTCGTTTGCGTCGCGGGGGCTTTCGTGACGGGCACATGGTGGCTTGTCGGCATCGCGCTTTTGTGCGGCTACGGCTTTGCCTGGGTCGGTCACTTCTTTTACGAGAAGAACAAACCCGCCTCCTTCAAACAGCCCCTCTACAGCTTTCTCGGCGACTGGGTGATGTACAAGGACATCCTGCTCGGCAAGGTGAAAATCTAATTGCCTCTCACGCACCGCATCGTCGTCCGCAGGCCGGGCGCGTACGACAGGCTCGAGCTTGTCGAGGAACCGATCGCGGAACCCGGCGAGGGGGAGGTACGCATCCGCGTCGAGGCGATCGGCGTCAACTTCGCCGATACCGCCGTGCGGATGGGCCTTTATCGCGCGGCCAGGAAACTCGTCGGATGGCCGATCACGCCGGGATTCGAGGTCGCGGGACGCGTGGACGAAATCGGCCCGGGAGTGAACGATCTCGCGCTCGACGAGCGGGTCATGGCGCTGACGCTATTCGGCGGATACGCCGCGCACGTCGTCGTTCCGCGAGACGCCGTTTTTCGCGTTCCGCCGGACTGGTCGATAAACGACGCGGCGGGCTTCGCGGTGGTTTTTCTGACGGCCTATTACGCGCTGTTTGAGCTTGGCGGCCCGCGCGCGGGCGGCGCGGTGCTCGTGCATTCCGCGGCGGGCGGCGTCGGCCAGGCGCTCATGCAGCTTTGCCGTATCGGCGGATTCCGCGCGATCGGTGTCGTCGGATCGGCGCACAAGATCGACGCCGTCCGTGCGCTCGGCGCCGAGGCGGTGATCGACCGGTCGGCGGAAAACCTCTGGCGGCGCGCGGCCCAAATCGTGCCGGAAGGCTACGACGTCGTTTGCGACGCGATCGGCTACAAGACGTTGCGTGGCGGGTACGCGGCGCTTCGGCCCGGCGGGCAGCTCGTCAGTTTCGGCCTCGCGTCGATGATGAAACCGGGACGCGGAAAACCCGACTGGCCGCGCATCATCTGGGGACTTCTACGCATGCCCCGTTACAATCCGATGAAGCTAACGATCGACAACAAGAGTGTCCACGGATTCAACCTCTCCTGCATGTACGAGAGGCGCGAACTGCTCGCCGCGTTCATGGAGCGGCTTCTCGAATGGGCGGCGCAGGGGCGGATTGCGCCGGCGCCGACGCGAACTTTCCCCCTCGCCGAGGCGGGCGAGGCACACCGCAGCCTTGAGTCCGGCGAGACGACGGGCAAGCTCGTGCTCGTCCCCGGCGGCTGATCCCCCCGCCTCGGGAAATTTCGATCCCGTCCCCGCCGGACGATTGTTGCGGCCGCGCGTTTCCGGCACAATTTTCCGTACATAAATTGAACGGCCGCGTCGCGGCGTTTGCAAGGGCTCGGCAAAAATTTCATGGCGCGTTCTGTCGCTTCTGACACGCGAACAGGGAACCTTTTCGCTTCGGGCCGGCCCGCGGCCGGACACCGTCCATCATCCGCCCAATTGTTTTTCTCGCCATTTTCCCCGCCGCATCGCTTCCCGTTTTTCGAAATCATCGCGCATTGGCATCCGCGTCCTCGCCGTGCGGCCGCACCGGGACGATGATCCGGAATGTCGTCGTCCGAACAAATCCGCCAGGGAAGCCGACCGCGCAATGCGTTCGTTTCCATCGTGTTGATGGTCGCGGTGGCTGCTTTTTACGCACCCATGTTCGCGGTTCCACAGGGGCTGGGATCGGGCGATCCCTTTCGCGACGCCGATGTCATCAACGCCTTTTTCCGCTACGCGCACCAGGCGCATTCGGTCCGGACCTTCGGGGAATTCGCGCTGCGCACACCGTACCTCGGCGGTGGCTATCCGATTATCGCCGACCCGGTGGAAGCCTCGCTGATGCCGTTTGTGCTGATCGTCCTCGTGTTTGGCGATATCGTCGGATACAAATTGCTTGCCGTGTTCTGCGCGTGGATCGGCGCGATGGGAACCTATTGCCTGGCGCGGCGCGTGATGTCCCTGTCTTTCGTCCCCTCGCTTTTCGCGGGGGTCGCCTTCGCCTTTTTCGGATGGATGGCGAATCAGGCCGTCGAGGGCATGACCGTCTTTTTCATGCTCGTGGCGCCGGCGATGCTTTGGGTGATTCTCGACGACCGACTGCGAACGCGCGAGCGCATCTACGCGGGAGTCGCGATGGGTTTATTCCTGAGCGGCCCGTTTTTTCTGTACCGGTTCACGCTGCTCGTCGCGGCGATGTGGCTTGTGTTTATCGTCGCGCAGGCCGCGGCACGCCGGGGAAATTTATCGGTAGCATGGGCGTGGCTGACGCCGGGGCTTCTGGCGTTGATATCGACCGCGGGCGCGGCGCATCGGCCGCCCATCGCTCGCTTCCTTTGCGTCATCGCTCTGCTTGGCGTGGCGTCCCTACCGGCCATTCGCCGTTCGATCGCGAGCGAGCGCCACCGGATTCTCGCCGCGGTTCTCGTCGTGGGCGTCGCGATCGGCGTGGGATTTGGGCGCATCGCCGCAACGACGGACCTGGCGAATCAGGGGAAATATCGTCGGATGAACTTCCCGAATGCCGGGGTCGAGGAAAAAGTCTACGCCGACCGCTGGAATTTCTACAATTCCGCGGGCGAGTTTCTGGCCGGACTCACCGGCCGCGCGCCGCTTTACGCCGAATATGGCGCGGATGGTCAGCCGGCGCACCTGGAATACGGGTATCTAGGGCTTGGATATCTCTTACCGCTTTTCGCCGTCGCCGGCGCGATCACAAACCGCCGCCGCTACGCTCCGCTCATCGGCATGGCGGCCATCGTGACACTGGCCGCCTTCGGTCCGCATTGGCCGGGCCCGGATATCTATCTGTGGTTTTTCCGCGGCTTGCCCACGATGCGATTCGTGAACCAGCCGATCAAGTACCTGAATCCTTCTATCGCGCTTTTTGTCATTCTCCTGGCGGCGGCGTTCATCGAAACCGCGTCACGCCGGGTCCAAACGCGCAACGCGCGTTACGCACTCATTGCGATCGCCGTGGCGGCGCTCGCGCACCCGTTTTTCCTTAACCGCGTGTGCTTTGCCGTTGGGTTTTCGCGTGTCCTTCCCGAACTACCCTTGGCTCCCTCGTTCCATCAGGTTCTCTCCGCGCGCACCGAAGAAATCGCGCGCCGCGGGCTTGCCGCCGTGCGCGCCGACAACGCGAAGCACGCGCACCTGCGCGAGATGGGTCGGCCCGACGAACTCAACTACTACCTCAACATGCGGCGCAACGTGGGAACGATCGACTGGTACAACGATATCGCCTACCCGGAGGCGGCGATCCCGCGCGATTTCATATTGCCGGACGGGCGCAGCATTCCGAATCCCGGCTACCGAGGCGAGGCGTGGTTCGCGGCGCCGCAAAACAAGGTCATCACAAACGCGACGCGGTCAAACTCGGTCTTGGTTCAGGTGGACGTCAAAACACCCGGGTACCTGATTGTAAATCAGAATTTTCATCACTCGTTTCGTTCGAGCACGGGCGATCCCGTCGTGGATCGCGACGGGCTGTTGGCCGTGTATTTGCGCAATCGCGGGGAGTACGAAGTCGTGCTGCACTATCAGCCGGTGCGGACCTATCTCTACCTCGGTTTTTCGGCCATGGTCCTGATGGTTTCGCTCTGGGTCGCCCATCGCACAAGCGACCGTGCACAAACCTGAGGGTTTCGCGCCCGAAAGGCGTGGCCAGGCGTGGCGGCGATCAGCCAGTTTCAACGGGGTTGTTCATCCTCCACGCCTCGAACCCGCCGATCATGCTGTAAACCTCGCGGAAACCTTGATCCAGAAAATACGCGGCGCCGCCAAGGCTCGTATGGCCATGGTAACAATAGACGATGAGGCACCGTTCCTTGTCCGTCTCCCGCACGAATTCCTCGACGTTGGCGTCGCTGACGCGCAGCGCCCCCGGCACGCGCGCGCGGTTGAACGACATCGGATCGCGCACGTCGACAAACAACGTCTTCCCCTCGCTCAGTCGCCGGCGAGCTTCGTCGATATCGATTTGAGGGATTTCCGGAAGATTCATTCGTTGCCCGACTCGGCGCCATGCGCGCCGCCCGCGGGACTTGCCACGCGCTCGAGGTAGGCGGCGAAGTGCGCCGCGCCCTCGTCGTGAAACGTGATGAACTCGAGGCCGAATCCCGGCGGCGTTCCGAGGCGCGTCGCGCGCTCCTCCGAAACGACCGACGCCACCCGAGCCTGCACGGCAAATGACGCGCGCGCCGAATCGTCGCGCGCCTCGATATCGACGCGCGCATTGAGCGGCAACGCGCGCCGGGCCACGACATAGGCGCCGCCGCGCCCGATATCGGCCGTGAAGCTCTCCATCCGCGATTCCTCGAGAAACGCGTTGGGGCCGACGTAGACGACGCGCAGGGTCCGCTTGGGGCGTCCGAACGCGCGACGCTCCACGAAAGCCGCCTCGTGTTTCGCGACGGCGTCGCTCCAGGCGCCGCCCGTGTCATCGTCGAAATGCACCCCGAATTCGACCGCCGGCCCCGGCGCGTGCGGGGGCAACCCGAGGTGGCGCGTCCAACGCACCGTTCCCGAGCGCCGAACGCTCGCGGCATTGATCTCCCCGATCATGCGGATGCGCTCGCCGACGGCGATGTCTTCGCTTGCCGCGACCAGCGCGCCATCGGAGGAAATGTCGCGGAAATATCCGTCCAGACGCCGCTTCCCCGCAGCGATTTCCATTGGGGCTTTATACGGAATCCGCCGGTTTTTTCGACGTTCGGTCATCTTCCTCTCGTAGCGACCCGCCCGTTCGCTGACGTAACGCGGCCCCGGGCAACGGGGCGAAGGCTATTTTCCACACAAACGCCGCCCGTGGCCAGCGTCGTCTTTTCCCGTCGTGCATACGGTGTAGCGAAGCTAAAACGGAGTTCGCCGATGGCGAAGGAAGGGATCGCGTGCGGTGACGCCCGGTCGCTTCTTCCGGAAAAGCCAGCCTAAAAAGCATCAAAACTGACTTCTAATATCTATAAAATTTATATTTTTACTATTATTACTTCTTGTTCTTCTGTTTTTTAATTTCCTCAAGTAATGTCATATTTTTGGCAGGATAAGCCATTGTTTTTTCTTGAAAATGCCGGATTTCCGGCTTATGGAATAACCTCACTTTGTTAGTGACATCGCTTTTCCAGAAAAAAAGCCCGTCCGCATTCGCGGAGGCCGTTAGCCGCGGCGGATCGGCAGCATACGTTAACGCGAAATCGTTTCAAACGGGATGATGTTTTAAAGCGCGTGGGGCGCTTTCATCGTCAACGGAAATACCAGCTTCGCGGCTAGGGGCTCACGAGCCCCTGGCTACTGAGCGCGTCACCCAAAGGAGGTCGAGATATGGTGAGGCATCTTTCGAATCGGCGGAACAACACCAAGCGTTTCGCCCTGCTCGTGGCCGTCGTTTTCGCCTGCGAGCTCCTGTTCCTTCTGCTCGCCGACGTTCCGATGAACAACGCGAGCGACGTGATCGCCGAACTCCAGCCGACGGACGTCTCCGGTGTGGCCTGGACCGGCTTCTCGTTGGACTGGTTCTTCAACCTCTTCGCGTCCAACGACGCGGACATGACCGTGGCGGGCGTCGCCTGGACGGGCTTCTCGTTCGACTGGTTCTTCAACCTGTTCGGCTGATCCGCCGCGTTTTTTAAAGCGACCGAAACCCGATCGTCCGGCGGGCGGCCCGCGAGAGCCGCCCGCCGATTTTTTGCCCTCGGCTTGCGTCCATCGTCCGATTGATCCTGGTCACGCACCCGACGCTAACGGAGATCACGATTTGACCCGATAGAAGTATCGGGGAGAATTCGTGGATTTGAGAACGATTGTCTCAGGTGAGATAACCGGACCGAACCTGCCTGTCCGGGCGGCAAACGTTCGGGGGCGGCGCGATGGCGTTTAAGGCCCTTCCTCGCGCGGCGCGCCTTTACGTTCTGTTCATGATCGCGGCGGCGCTCGCGGTGATCGTCGGCGTTTCGACCGTTTCGCTCGAACGCGCGCCGGACTTTTCGTTCGCCGTTTACGTCGCGCTGTCCCTGGCCGCCTCGCCCTTCGTCGTCAAGATCCCCTATTCCAAAGTGCATTTCTCCGTGGACACGGCGTTCGTGTTCACGATTCTCATTCTTTACGGCCCTTTGCCCGCGGCGATCGTGGACGCCGTCGGCAAGGCCATCATGACATTGAACGGCTTCCGCACGCGCAAGCTGCGCACGCGCGATCACCTGTTCAAATTGCCTTTCAACATGGCCTCCGGCGTCCTATCCGTTTTCGGCGCCTACATTCTCTTTCAGGCGCTGACGCCGCACGGCATCCAGTCGTCGGCGGATTTTGTTCTTCCCATCATCGGCGTTACGCTCGCGTATTACGTCTTGAACACGGGCACCGTGGCGATCGCGATCTGCATCACCGAGCCGCAAAACGTTTTCACGTTCTGGGCGCGCAATTTCCTGCAAACCGGCATCGGATACATGACGTCAGGCTCGATCGCGACGTTGCTTCTGATCATGGATTCCATCGAAAGCGAGCTTGGATTCCTGGTGACGATCCCGATCGGCATCCTCGTCATCTTCTCGCAGCGCATCTACCTGCAAAAGGAGGAGGATGCGATCAAGCACATCGACGAGCTGGAAAAACTGCATCTTTCCACGTTTGAATCCCTCGCGCTCGCCATCGACGCCAAGGACCCGCACACGCACGGGCACGTCCACCGCGTGCGGCACCTCGCGGTGGGGCTCGCGCGAAAGCTCGGCATCGTGGACGAGGAACATCTGACCGGGCTTTCGTTCGCGGCGCTGGTGCACGACATCGGCAAGATCGCCATCCCGGACGCGATCCTGAAAAAGCCCGGCAAATATTCCGACCGCGAGTTTCTTGTGATGCAGTCGCACTCGATCATCGGCGCGGAGATGCTGAGAAATCTGCCGATCCCCTTTCCCGTCGCGAAGATCGTCCGCCACCATCACGAGAAGTGGAACGGCGGCGGGTATCCCGACGGGCTCGCGGGCGAGGAGATTCCGCTCGATTCGCGCATCATCACGGTTGCGGATATCTACGACGCGATCCGTTCGTCGCGTCCTTACCGCGCGCGCATGGAGCGCGAGCGCGCGCTGCAGATCATGGCTTCCGAGCTTGGCCAGTCGATCGATCCGCACATCGGCGCCGTGTTTTTGCGGCACATCGACGAGCTCGACCACGAGGTGGAGATGGTCGACAGCCGCATCATCGACATCGTGCGCGCGACGAAGCTCGATCTCGACTTTTTCGCGGAACCGGACAAGCCCGCGCCGACAAGCGAGCGCGAACTGGCGTTATTCAACGGCCTGACGCGCATCTTTTCCGCGGATGCCGACCTCGAGGCGACGCTCCATGAGTTGGCCGCGGTGGTCGCGACCGTGGTCGCCTATTCCGCACTTGTCGTTTATCTGCCCGACGAGCGGCGAGAAAATCTCGAACCGCGTTTCGTGCATGGCCTGGATGTCGGGCCGCTTCGGTCCAACAGCGTACCGGCGGGTGCCGGCGTAACCGGTTGGGTCTACAACGCGCGAACGCCGACGGTGACCAGGCCGGACGCCGCGGAGTTTCGCGGCTCCAACGGTCTTGCGGAGCAATACCGGCTCGCGCTTTCGGTGCCCGTCGTCGCGACGGGGGATCCGGTCGCGGTTCTGACGATGTACTCCGAATTCGGCAACGCGTTCGGGGGCGAGGAGCAGGATTTGCTCTACGGCGTCTCCGCCGTCATGGCGGCGCTCATCGAGGCCCGGTTGCGACGGGTCCGAAGCGCGCGGCCGGCCTTGCGTTCGGTCGCCGGCGTTTAGCGCGCGCCCCCGCCGCATTCCGCGACACAAACCCGACACTCGCGCCTTGACGACTCGTGCGCGTCAACGCAAATTTTCACGCTCGTTTGTCCGTGCGTTCGGCGCGGACCTTATCTTGTTCGGGGGTGCGTTTCGTGGCCGTTCTCTACTCGCTTTCGGTCGTCGTTCATCTGCTGGCCGCGATGACGTGGGCCGGCGGCATCGTGTTTCTGGTGGCCGTCGTCGTGCCGGTCTCCAGGATGCCGGCATTCAAACCGCGCGCCGTCGAACTCGTGGACGCCGTCGCGACCCGGTACATGCGCGTCGCCTGGATAGCCCTCGCGACGCTCGTCGTGACCGGCGTGTTCAACGCGCGTTTTCGCGCAGGTAGCTTCGAAAACCTTATTTCCGCTGATTTCTGGTCGGGGCCGTTCGGCCACGTGCTCGCGGCGAAAATCGTTCTCGTGCTGATCCTGCTGGTTATCGAGGCGTATCACGACCTGTCGCTCGGGCCGCGCGCGATAGACGCCATGAAGACGCGCCCCGACGCGCCGGAAACGGCCAGGCTTCGCCGAAGGGCGTCGATCCTCGGCCGCGCTAACGGGATTCTCACGCTGCTCGTCATCGTGCTCGCGGTGATGCTCGTCCGCGGCGTGCCGTTTTGATCGATCTCCCTCCCAAGGCGCGGCCTCCGTTCATGCTCGCCGCCGTCGCGGCGCTGCTCGTCGGCATGTGGGCGGGGCTCACGCGCGTCGGCGTACCCCTGAGCGTTCGGCCGGACTGGATCGCGGCGCACGGCCCGTTGATGGTGGCGGCGTTCCTCGGCACGCTGATCGGCATGGAGCGCGCCGCGGCGCGCAAGGCGCTGCCGGCGTATCTGGCGCCGTTCCTGACCGCCGCGGGCGGCCTGCTTCTTATAGCCGGACAGGCCAACGCCGGCGCGCTCGCCTTCGCCGGCGGCGGCATCGTGTTCGCGCTCGTCTCCATCGATCTGGCCCGCCGGCATCCGACATTACCCGCGCGCATCATGGCGGGCGGCGCGCTCTTCTTCGCGGCGGGCAACATTTTTTTCGCGGCCAACCGCCCCGTGTTCGACATCGTGCCCGCGTGGTCGCTGTTTCTCGTGCTGACGATCTGCGGCGAACGCCTGGAACTGGCGCGCTATTCCAGGCTGACCAGACAAACGACGAATCTGTTTCTCGCGGCGCTCGGCCTTGCCGGCGCGGCGGGCGTGGCGGCGCTTTTCAAGATCCCCGGCGCGATCGCGGCCCTTGGCGCCGCGTACGCCGGCGCGGGCGTTTGGCTTTTGCGTTACGATCTCGCGCGCGCCTCGCTTCGGCGCGAAGGCTTGGCGCGCTTTGTCGCCGCCGCGCTCATCCCCGGCTACGTCTGGCTCGTCGCAGGCGGCCTGTTCGCGATCGCGATGGGCAAGACCACCGCGGGCCCGGCGTACGACGCGGCGTGGCACGCGATCTTTCTCGGATTCGTATTTTCGATGGTGTTCGGCCACGCGCCGATCATCCTGCCGGGCGTGCTGAAAATCGATCTGCCGTTCGCGCCGCGCTTTTGGGCGCACCTGGGATTGCTGCACGCCTCGCTCGCGCTTCGCATCGCCGCG
Organism: bacterium; assembly: GCA_019912885.1. Lineage (NCBI taxonomy): Bacteria > bacterium. Next base: position 12,073 of record JAIOHV010000080.1, on the reverse strand, counting down.
GACCTTCTTGCCTGGCCCGCCGGACGGCAAGCCGGTGCGATCGGCAACGCGCTGGCGATCCTGCTGTTTTTCGGGAATACGATCGTGTCGGTCATCCGCGCGCGGCGCGCGAAGCAGCGCTAGGCGGATTCGGCCAGTTCGATCTCGTCGAGCAGCGCGTCCAGATCCGGCACGATGACCTCGCGCCCGTGGAAAAACGCGACGCCGTCGCGGTGCAGCGACTGGATGTTGCGCGCGACAGTTTCCGGGCGCGTGCCAACCATGTCGGCGATGTCGCGCCGGCCCATCGGCAATTCGATCACGATGTTGCCGTCGTCGTCGGCGCTGCCGTAGCGCTCCTTGAGCGTGAGCAAAAGATGGGCGATGCGCGCGCGAACCGACAGGACGGTGAACTGCAAACGCGCGTCCTCGGCCTCCCTCAGATCTTCGGCCATGCGCGACAGGAACTGGAGCCCCAGATTGGGATTGCGAGCCAAAAGCTTGCTGACCCCCTCCTTTTCGATGAAGCACACGTGCGCGGAATCGAGAGCCTCGGCGCTTGCCGTGTAAGGGCCACCTGAAAAATACGCGCGATACCCGAGCGTCTGCCCGCCGTGCGCCATGCGCACCAGCGCGGAATTGCCCTGATGATCGCTCTTGCGGATCGCGATCGTTCCGGACTCGACGCAATAAATCCCGAGGCAGGGATTGCCCTGATAGAAAATGATCTGCCCGGCCTTGTAGGTGTTCGCCATTTTGTGGCGGTCGAGGATGGCGAGATCCTCATCGGACAGATTGCACCACTCGCTGCGCGCGCGCCCCTGGCACGTGAAGCAAGAGATATTGACGGTCAGGGGGATTGTTTTCGGACCTTTCGCATCGTTCATGGCGGCCATAGCAAACCCGACGACTTGATCCAAGTCAAGTCAATATTTGACGAATCGCATCGCGCGAATTTCGCGGTTTTGTAAACTCCGGCCGTTCTCGCCACCGGAGGGGTCGAACGCATGTCCAGTTTACCGCATCACGCAGACGCTCGCGAGGAGTTCGCGGCGCGCCTTCTCGCTCACCCGGCGGTCACGCGCATGCGCGTGCCGGCCGGGCAGTTTCTCATCTACACGGACCAGATTCCCTACGGCGTGTTTTTCGTCATCGACGGGGCGCTCCGGTTTCGGGGATCCGAGGGTTCGTTCGTGGTCGGCGACCGCGGCGATCATCACGGGTCTTTCGTATTCCCGCGCGTGCAGGACGTGGAGCGGCCGTGCCACGCGGACGTTTCCGTCGCCCGGGAGTCGGACATCCTCTTCGTCCCGCGAACCGTCGCCCTCGAGGACGAAAAGATAAACGCGCTCTTGAAATCCTCATCGCCGGCGGTGACCCCGGTATCGGCCAGGTCGTCCGGCCTTTACACCGACTGACCGTTCCATGACCGCATTGGAGACACCCATGAACCAGGCGACGGCCGCGGCCACCGCGGGCACGACGATCGAACGATTCGAGTACGACGACGACATCGTACGCAAATTCCTAATGGTCACGCTCGTCTGGGGCGTCGTCGGCATGCTGGTCGGCGTCGTCGTTGCGATTCAGCTTGTGCTGCCGGAAGCGAATTTCGGGCTTGGGTTCCTGACATTTTCCCGCCTGCGTCCATTGCATACGAATGCGGTGATCTTCGCCTTCGCGGGCAACGCGATCTTCACGGCGGTGTATTACTCCTCACAGCGGCTTTTGAAGACGAGGATGTTTTCGGACCTGCTCTCCCGGATCCATTTCTGGGGTTGGCAGGCGATCATCGTATCCGCTGCCGTGACGCTACCGCTTGGCATCTCGCAATCCAAGGAATACGCCGAACTGGAATGGCCGATCGATATCGCGATCGCCGTCGTATGGCTGGTCTTCGCGTTCAACTTTTTCGGCACGGTCGCCAGGCGGCGCGAGCGGCATCTTTATGTCGCGATCTGGTTTTATATCGCGACGCTCATCGCGATCACGGTCTTGCACGTCTTCAACAGCCTCGAGCTTCCGGTCTCGATGTGGAAAAGCTACCCCGTCTACGCGGGCGTCCAGGACGCGTTCATGCAGTGGTGGTACGGCCACAACGCGGTAGCGTTTTTCCTGACGACGCCGTTTCTCGGGCTGATGTATTACTTCCTGCCGAAGGCGGCCGGGCGGCCGGTCTATTCCTACCGTCTGTCGATCCTGCATTTCTGGTCGCTGATCTTCATCTACATCTGGGCCGGACCGCACCACTTGCACTACACGGCGATCGCGAGCTGGGCCTCCACGCTCGGCATGCTGTTTTCGATCATGCTCTGGATGCCAAGCTGGGGCGGCATGATCAACGGCCTGCTCACGCTGCGCGGCGCGTGGAACAAGGTGGCGGAAGACCCGATTCTCAAGTTCTTCGTCGTCGGCGTCACGTTCTACGGCATGTCGACGTTCGAAGGTCCGGCGATGTCGATCAAGAGCGTCAACGCACTTTCGCACTACACCGACTGGACGATCGCGCACGTGCACGGCGGCGCGCTCGGCTGGGTCGGTTTCATGACCTTCGGCATGATCTACTGGCTCGCGCCGCGCATCTTCCAGACGAAAGCGATGTGGAAGCCGAAGTGGGCGGAACTGCATTTCTGGATCGCGACCATCGGCATTCTGCTTTACATCGTCGCGATCTACACCGCCGGCATCACGCAGGGCTTGATGTGGCGCGCGTTCGACGCGGACGGTCGGCTTGTCTATCCCGATTTCGTCGAGACGGTCATGCGCCTGATGCCGATGTATTGGGTGCGCGTCCTTGGCGGCCTGCTCTACATCACCGGCGCGGTTATGGCGCTCGTCAACACCCTCATGACCTGGCGCATGCGCCCGGCGACCTACGAAAGGCCGGTTTACGAAGCGCCCGCGCTCGCGAAAAGCTACATCGGTCACGAGCCGTTCCGCTCCGACCTCAAAGCCTCCGGCGCGCCGGTGCCCCGGTTCGCCTACAAGATCGAGCGTTTCATCTCCATGGCGTGGCATCGCGCGTGGGAACGCGCGCCCCTGACATTCACGATCTGGACGGCGATCGCCATCATCAGCGCGTCGCTCTTCGAGATCGTGCCGCTGTTTCTGATCCGGTCGAACGTCCCGACGATCGCGACGGTGCAGCCCTACACGCCGCTCGAGCTGTACGGCCGCGACCTGTACGTCGGCGAGGGGTGCTACAATTGCCACTCCCAGATGGTCCGCCCGTTCCGCGCCGAGACCGAACGCTACGGCGAATACAGCAAACCCGGCGAATTCGTATACGACCACCCGTTCCAGTGGGGCTCGCGCCGCATCGGACCGGATCTGCACCGCGTCGGTGGCAAATATCCGCACCTGTGGCACGTGCGTCACATGGAGGATCCGCGCTCCACGACGCCGCAGTCGATCATGCCGCCCTACCCCTGGATGCTCGCGAACAAGATCGATTTCGATGCGATCCCCGCGCGCGTCGCGGGCATGTCGAGGCTCGGCGTGCCGTATGACGACAACGCGCGCGCCCATGCCGCTGCGTTGGCGCGAGCGCAGGCCGAATCGATCGCGAAGGAGATCGAGTCGCAAGGCGGGCGCGGCGATCTCGCGGACAAGGACATCGTGGCCATGATCGCTTATCTGCAGCGCCTGGGAACGGATATCCGATCCGCGGGAAGGCCCGTCGCGTGGGCCGTTCCGCCGGGTGACCAATGAGCCTTTCGGAGATCATGAGCGCGGCGGGATTCGAGAACTTCGCCCACGCCGGTCTGGTATTTGCGATCGCCGGATTCGCGCTCATCACAATCTGGGTTTTCCTTGGGCGCAACCGCGCCAAATGGCGCCAGGCCGCGCGGATGCCGCTTGACGAGGCTGATCGCACCGACACGAACGCCCCAACCGAAAAGAAGGAGCCGTAAAAAAATGGGCCGCGAAAAGGATCCGCTGCTCGACCACGAGTACGACGGCATTCGGGAGTACGACAATCCGCTGCCGACATGGTGGTCGGGGATTTTCATTCTCTGCATCGTGTTTTCCGTCGGATACATGGCCTTTTTCCACGCGGGCGGACCGGGGCTGTCCGAAGTCGAGCATTACGAGCTGGTCATGAAAGAGTGGGCCGCGTCGCATCCGGAGACGACGCTCGCCGTCGATGAGGATGGGATCGCCGCGATGGTGTCCGACACCGCTGCGTTGAACGACGCGAAGGGACTTTTTTCGACGCGATGCCTGGCCTGCCACGGACCCGACGGCGGCGGGCTGATCGGACCGAACCTGACCGACGACTACTGGATCCACGGCGCGCGCCTCGCGGATATCTACCGCACGATCCATGACGGCGTGCCGGAAAAGGGCATGGTCCCGTGGTCCACGCAACTCAAACCCGACGAAATGATGAAGCTGGCGGCGTACGTGCGCAGCCTGCGCGGCACGTCGCCGGCGACGCCCAAGGCGCCCGAGGGAAACCTGGCGACATTCGACGAGAGCGGACAACCGATCCCCGGCGACGAGACCGCCGCCGCGCCCGCCGCCTCGACACCCGCCGCGGGCTGAGACGATTCGCACCGGAGACGATCGCGAGAAAACCATGACCACCGACACCGCGCCAACCGCCGCCGGCCGCGTCCTACCGACCCTGAACGAGGACGGCACGCGGCGATGGATCAAGTCGAAACTCTCGCGGGGACGATTCTACAAAAGGCGCTTCATCGCCGCCTGGTCGCTCATTGCTGTATTCATCGCGATCCCGTTCATCAAGGCGAACGGAAAACCGCTCATCCTGCTCGATCTGCCCGCGCGCGAATTCACGTTTTTCGGAGTGACCTTCCTGCCGACGGAAACCATGTTGCTGATGCTCTTTCTGGTTTCCGTGCTTGTCGCCGTCTTCCTGGCCACGGCCCTGTTTGGCCGTGTGTGGTGCGGATGGGCGTGCCCGCAAACCGTTTACCTGGAGTTCGTCTTCCGCCCGATCGAGCGCCTGTTCGATCGCATCGCGGCGCGCAAAAGCAGCGGGGTCAAGGACGCGCTCGCGGCGGCGCGGCTTGCCGCATACGGCGCGCTTTCGATTGTCGTCGCGCACATTTTTCTCGCGTACTTCGTGGGGGTCGACCGGCTCGCGCAATGGTTGACGCGCTCGCCATTGGAACACCCCGCGTCGTTTCTGGTCATGGCGACGACCTCGCTACTGATGTTCGTGGATTTCGCGTGGTTTCGCGAGCAGACGTGCGTTGTCGCCTGTCCGTACGGGCGATTGCAGTCCGTGTTGCTCGACCGCGATTCGCTCATCGTCGGTTACAAGCCCGCACGCGGAGAGCCGCGCGCGCGCGTGACCGACCGCAAGAGCCATCCCGAGGCGGCGTGGGGCGACTGCATCGCCTGCCATGCGTGCGTCGCGACCTGCCCCACCGGCATCGATATCCGCGACGGCCTGCAGATGGAGTGCGTCCATTGCACGCAGTGCATCGACGCCTGCGACGCGATCATGCGCAAGATCGGCAAACCCGAGGGGCTGATCGCCTACACGAGCAAGCGCGAACTCGCCGGAGATCACCGGCATTTCCTTCGCCCTCGCGTCGTGGTCTATCCGGCGATCCTGGCACTCGTGCTTGGCCTTTTCACCGCGAGCCTGGCGAGCAGGCGCGACGCCGAGGTGTGGATCCTTCGCGGCATCGGCAGTCCGTATTCTGTGCTCGATGACGGCCGCGTCTCAAACCAGATCCGGGTGAAGGTGACGAACAATTCCTCGCGCGACCGTACTTTCGCGATTGCGCTCGACGAGCCGGCGACCTTCGTGCTGGTCGCACCCCGGAATCCACTACCGGTCCCGGCGCGAAAGACCGTTCAGACAAGCGTTTTCGTGACCTTTCCGCGCGAGATGGCGCCGGGCGGCAAGCGCGAAGTCGCCTTCCGATTCGCCGACGGCGACAAGTTTGAATCCACCGTCAAATACGAGTTGCTGGCTCCATGAAAAACTTCTGTCGCAAAGCCGGCTGGTACTGGCCGTTTCTCGTCGCCGGATTTCTGACGCTGACCGTCATCGCCAACGTCGTGACGATTCTTATCGCCGGCAGCGATCCGTCGCACGCGGTCGAGAAGGACTACTACCAGAAAGCCCTCGCGTGGGACGACCACATGAAGCAGGAGCGCCGCAACATCGAACTGGGCTGGGTGGCGCATATCGGCGTGGCCGCAACGAAAGGAAGCGAAGTGCCGGTATCCGTCCGGCTGACGGACGCCAACGGCGCGGCGATCGGCGGAGCGACGATCACGGCCGACGCGTTTTTCAACGCGCTGGCGAGCGTCGTGTTTCCCCTCTCCTTTGACGAGCATGACGGCGTTTACGAGTCGGCGCTTCCCCGCGCGCGGCCGGGCCTTTGGGAGTTTCGCGTGAAGGCCACGCGGGGCGAGGACACGTTCACTTCGAGGTTGCGCATCGATCTGTCCACGACCCACCAGGCGGCGGCCGGCGATGACGCGCCGTCCGCGGATCGCGGATGATCGCCCTTGTCGCCACCGTGTTCGTCGCGGCTCTCGTGGGCGGCGCGCACTGCGCCGGCATGTGCGGGCCGCTCGCCGCGTTCTGCGCGGGAAGCTCGCCCGGATCGCGAACGTTCGGGATCGGCTCGTATCAGCTTGGACGTCTGGTGAGTTACGCCGTACTCGGCGCGATCGCGGGCGCGGCGGGGCACGCGTTTGACCTGGCCGGCGCCCTGGCCGGATGGGAACGGCCCGCGGCGATCGTCGCCGGTTCGCTGATGGTCGCCTGGGGCGTCGTGGCGTTTCTCGTTTCGCTCGACGTGCGCGTACCGGGCGCCGCGAAAATTGCCTCGCGGCTTGGCGCGCCGTTCAAGCGCGTCGTCGCGCGCATTTCGCACCTGTCGCCCGCAACGCGCGGCGCGGGAATCGGCCTTGTCACAGGTTGCCTGCCGTGCGGCTGGCTTTATGCGTTCGTGCTCGTCGCCGCGGGGACCGGCAGCGCGATATCGGGCGTCGCCGTCATGGCCGCGTTCTGGCTCGGCACCGCCCCCTGGCTTGTCGGCGTCGCCGCCGGATGGGGGCTTTTGACGCGGCCGCTGCGCCGCTTCGTTCCCGCGGCGGCGGCGGTGCTTCTCATCGTTCTGGGCGTGTATTCGGTCGTCCATCGCGGCGCGGTGTCGTTCGAGACGGCGCGAAACGCCGCGGCCGCGACGCATGTCGACGATGCGGGCGACGCAGAACCGGTGTGCCATTGATCGGCTGGCTAAACGAGCACGGGGCGGCCGAATCCAGCGCCGCGCGCCCGAACGCGCCCCCCGCGCCGCGAGGCGATGCCGCAACGCCGCCCGCCGCGTGCGATCACTGCGGCCTGCCCGTTCCCGCCGCGCTTTTTGACGCATCCGCCGAGCATCAGTTCTGCTGCGCGGGCTGCCGTATGGTCCACGCCATGCTGCGCGATTCGGGGCTTACGCATTTTTACGACATCGTGGATACGGACACCGGCCGCCCACAAACGGCGAAGGTAAGCGGGCGATCGTTCGCGGAGTTCGACGACGAGGCGTTCGCCAAGGCCTACGTCGCGCGAAGGCCCGATGGGCTGTCGGCGATCGACCTGTATCTGGAGGGCGTGCACTGCTCGGCGTGCGTCTGGCTCGTGGAGCGTCTGCCAAACGTCGCGCCGGGCGTTATCGAATCGCGCCTGGATTTCGGGCGGCAGATGGCGTCGGTCGTCTTCGATCCAGCGAAAAAGCCTTTGTCCGACATCGCGCGCCTGCTCGACGCACTCGGCTATACGCCGCATCCGTGGCGCGGCGTGCAAGCCGAGGAAATGCGCCGCCGCGACGACCGCCGCATGATGATCCGCATGGCCGTCGCGGGCGCGTCGGCGATGAACGTCATGATCATCGCGTTCGCGCTGTACGGCGGCATGTTCTCCGGCATGGAGGACGAATACCGAGCGTATTTCCGCTGGACGAGCCTTCTGTGGTCGCTGCCCGCGTTGTGGGCCGCGGGTATTTTCTTTCGCGGCGCGCTCTCGTCGCTGCGGATGAAGACACTGCACATGGACGTGCCCGTCGCGGTCGGTCTTTCCGCGGGGTTCGCCCACGGCGTCGTTCGCACCGCGACTGCGTCGGGCGAGGTGTATTTCGACTCGCTCACCGTTCTTGTCTTCCTGCTTCTGGTCGGGCGTTTCCTTCAGATGCGGCGGCAGCGCGCTGCGATCGACGCGGCCGAGCTGACGTTCGCGCTCATGCCCACGTCGACACGCGTCGTAACGGACGGCGCGTGCCGCGAGGTGTCGATCGCGTCTCTCGCGCCGGGCGATGTCGTCGAGGTGCGCGCGGGCGAATCGCTTCCCGCGGACGGCCGCGTCGTCGAGGGAGAGTCGGAAATCGATCTCTCGCTTCTCACCGGCGAAACGCGCCCGGTCGCCGTTTCTCGCGGCGCCGATGTGTACGCGGGCGCCGTGAATCTCGCCGCGCCGATCCGCGTCGAGGTGACGCGCGCGGGCAGCCACACGCGCATCGGGCGGCTCATGGAGCTTGTCGAGGAATACGGCCGGCGGCGCGCGCCGATCACACGCCTGGCCGACAAAATCGCCGGCGTGTTTGTTGCGTCGGTCCTGGGCCTGGCCCTATTCACCTTCTACATCTGGCGCGCCGATCCGGGCGCCGCGATCGAGCACGCGGTGGCGCTTCTCATCGTCACTTGCCCGTGCGCGCTTGGGCTCGCGACGCCGCTGGCCGTCAGCGCGGCGATCGGGCGCGCGGCACGACGCGGCATTCTCATCAAGGGCGGCGACGTCATCGAGCGGCTGACCGCTTTTCCGATGCATTTTGTCTTCGACAAAACCGGCACCCTGACCGCCGGCAAACCGAGCGTGCGCTTAACGCGCGGCGACCGATCGACGCTGGCGCGGCTTGCCGCGCTGGAGACCGGCAGTACGCACCCCGTCGCGCAGGCGATCGCGCGCGAATTCGCGAACGGCGCGACGCACAAACTCGAAAACGTGTCGCAGCGCCTTGGCGACGGCATCGCCGGGCGCGTGGACGGGCACGTGATCGCCGCCGGCACGCGCGCGTTTGTCGCCGAGTCGGCCATCGACGACGCGGGCTTTTTCGATCGCGCGGACGTGTGCGCCGCGGGCGGGTTGACACCCATTGTCGTCGCGCGCGACGGCGTCACCTGCGCGCTCATCGGCCTTGGCGACGCACCAAAACCCGGCGCGGCCGAGCTTGTGAAGTCGCTTGTCGCCGACGGGCATCGCGCGTCGATTCTTTCGGGCGATCATCCCGATACGGTCGCGCGGCTTGCGGAATCGCTCGGCATCGGCGGTGACGGCGGAGTGTCGCCGGAGGACAAGGCGCGGCGCGTGGCGTCGATCGCGAAATCGAAAACCGTCGTTATGGTCGGCGACGGCGTCAATGACGCGGCGGCCCTGCAGGCGGCGTCGGTCGGCGTGGCGGTGCACGGGGGCGCGGAGGCGAGCCTATCCGCGGCGGACGTATTCTTCACGCACCCGTCGATTGATCTCGTGCGCGAGCTTGTGGACGGCGCGCGGGGCACGATGCGGACGATCAGGACGGCGCTCGCGTTTTCGCTCGTCTACAACGCGACAGGCGCCCTTCTCGCGATCGCCGGCGTTCTCAATCCGCTCATCGCCGCTCTTTTGATGCCGGCCAGTTCGCTGACGGTCATCACGATCGCGTATCGCTCTCGCTCATTTCGTGAGCCGCGACGTTTCGCGAACCGGTTCGCGGACCCGGCGATCGATACCGCCGGCTGATCCGAATTTCCGCGTTCTCTTGCCGCTCGCGCGTGGTGTTGGGCGATGAGGCGGATTCTATCGCGCCAGCCACCCCATCGGGTCCACCGCCTCGCCGCGGGCGCGAATTTCGAAGTGCAGGCGCGCGCCGGAAAGGGAGCCGGTCGCGCCGACCGTGCCGATGATGGCGCCTTCCTTCACCGGACCACCCTGCTTGCAGCGGATGTCGTTCAGGTGGCCGTAGAGCGTGTGGAAACGGTCGCCGTGGTCGAGCACGACAACGCGGCCATAACCCTTGAGTTCCCCCGCGAAACGCACCACGCCGTCCGCCGGCGCGATGACCGGGGTGCCCTCGGGCGCCTCAATGTCGATGCCGCTGCTGCGCGTCGTGGTGCCGAGATTCGGGTTAACGACCGGACCGAAAAACGCAACGACACGGCCGGAAACGGGCGCGCGCAGCGAGCCCTGCCGCGATGCGAAATCGCCCGTGGCGCCGGACGGCGCAAACACCGCGGGTGGATCGACGGTGAGTTTTTCGATGCGCCCTACCGCCTGCGCGCGATCGCGGTCAACGGCGCGGCGTGCGCCGTCGAGCAACGAACGGTCGGATCGGATGCGCGCAAGCAATTCGTGGCGCTTCGCGCGCCGGGCGATCAGGCTCTCCTGCGCGGAACGCGCGGACTCCACGAGAGCCGTCAATTCCGCCGTATCGCGCGCCAGCATGGCTTGCGTCTCGGCGATTTCCTTTCGCGCCTCTCGAAAACGCAGCAGGCGGCCGCGATCGCGTTCGGTCATCACCTTGACCGCACGCCAGCGGTGCAGAAACGATTCGAGCGACTGACTGCGCAGCAACATCCTTATGACATTCGCGCGGTTCGTGAGTTTGTACAGATAACGGACGCCGTGGTTGACGGCTCGATCAAGGCGCGCCAGTTCCGCGTCGAGCGTATCGACGCGCGCGCCAAGGCGTAGCGCGCGATCCTGCACCTCGGAAAGCCGGGTCTCCAGATCGGCAAGCTCGCGCATGGCCGCGTATTCGGCCCCTTCGGCCTGGTAGATCTCCCCCATGATTTTCGTCTCGGCGCGGATCGCGGCATCAAGACGCATACGCTCGGCCTCGGACTGCGCCGACGGCGGGATGGGCGTGGGCGCGGCGGGTTGGGCGCGCGCGGATGCGGCGGCAAGGACGACCGCGAGGAAGACGAGAAGGAGGATTGAGGATTGAAGATCGAAGAATGAAGATTGCACGATTCGCCGGAGGCGAGTCATGATTTCAGGTACCGTCCGACGGACAGCTGTGCGCCGACCAGACCGACGAAAGCGCCAAGTCCCAACCCCGCGGCCAGGAATTCCGCGGGCAGGAAACGCGGCTCAAAACGCGTCAGGACCGTCAGAACCGACGTCGTCACCGTCCACGGCATGACGATCGCGAAATGCAGGGCCCAGAGCGTGGCGCCCGCCAGGATGGCACCGAGCGCGCCCACGAGGATGCCCTCGATGAGAAACGGCGTCTTGACGAACGTGTTGGTGGCACCGACGAGGCGCATGTTGTCGATCTCGTCGCGACGGCGAATGATCGTGAGACGGATGGTGTTCGCGACGATGAAGATCGCCGAGAGCATGAGGAACAGGGCGATCACAATGCCGCCCGCCCACATGCCGGCGACGACGCGCGCGAACGCATCGGTGAATTCATCGCCCGCATCGACACTTTCGACGATGGGTCGCGTCTCGTAACGGCGCACGAGATCGTCGTAACCCGCCTTGTCGCGCGCGGCGGCGGCCAGCGTCACCTCGATGGACGCGGGGATCGGCGATGCCGTGAGGCCATCGAGAAGCTCGGGCGCGTCGATCAGCTCACGGCGCAGGCGGTCGAGCGATTCGCGCTCGCTGATGTAGCGCGCCTTCCGCACGTTCGCCTCGCGCTCGATTTCGGCCGCCAGCCTTCGGCCGTCGGCCGCCGGCACGCCCTCGCGCAGGTAATAGACGATCTGAATCTCGCCGGCAAAATGATCGACGAAGCCCTGCACGTTGAAGCCGAGCATCATGTACGCGCCGAAAATCAGAAAGCTGATCGTGACGACCAGCAGCGTCAGCGTTGTCGCCGTTCGCTCCGCGCGCATATTGGCGAAGGCGCGGCCGACGAAGTAACCGGGTCGGACGCTCATGCCGTCAGCCCCACCGCATCGGCGACGATCTGCCCGCGCACGATGCGGATGACGCGGCGCGGGTGGCGTTCGATGATGTGCGGGTCGTGCGTCGCGAGGATGACCGTCGCGCCGCGCAGGTTGATGTCGCGCACGAGCGCCAGGATTTCCTCGCTCATGTCCGGATCGAGGTTGCCGGTCGGCTCGTCGG
>JAIOHV010000079.1 GCA_019912885.1 bacterium | reverse complement strand
CGACACGGCGGACAACGACAATGACGGCGACGGCGGCGGCGGCGGGGATGACGACGACGACGATGGCGGCTGCGGCTGCTGAATCAATCGCCGCGAAGACGCAAAAGAAGCGCAAAGAGCGCAAAGGAACAAGGGGTTCCTTTGCGCTCTTTGCGTTTTCTTCGCGCCTTTGCGGTAAAAATCAGAAATCGACGGCCATGATCCGGTCCGCGATGCGCGCCGCGCGCTCGGGCGTCATGCGCGCGAGCAGCTCGGCCTGTTTTTTCGCCTTCATGCCGTAGAGCACGCGCAGCGCGAGATCCTCGTCAAGCGCGCTTAAAAGCGGCGCGACATCGTCGGCGCGCATGGCCGAATAGACCTTCACGAGCTTTTTCACCTTGTCGTCCTGCGCCAATTCGCGCGCCTTGAGTTGCGCGTCGATGCGCGCTTCCAGCGCGAGCAGCTCGTCGATTTCCTTTTTCACCTGTGTGCGCAGGCGCGCCAGCGATTCGCGCTCGCGTTCGATCGCCGCGCGCTCCGCCTCGAGAAACGAACGCGACTCTTCCCGCGCAGCAATGACGGCGACGTCATCGACTTCCTGCTCCGCGAGCGCGTCCGCGGCCGCGTCATCGTCGGCCGTGTCGTCATCGGCGGCCAGGACAAGCGCGGGCCAGGCGGCGACCGACAGGAAAACGACGCAAAGCGTGGCGACAAGAAATCCGGCGCCCACTCCCTGACGGTCGTGGTTCCGGCCTGGGAACGCCGAACCCCAGTTCGGCATATCCGCTCCCTGACGATCGTGGTTCCAATCCGAAATCCGAAATTCGAAATCCGAAATCGATCGCGCCTTGTCATCCTGAGCGAAGCGAAGGATCTCCCCGTCTCCGGAACACGGTTTCATTTCATCCCCCATCATCTCGACGAGGCGCGCGAAGGTCCGCGCGTCTCGTCGTTACCCATCATGCGCCCTTCGCGCGGCGGCGGCGGTGCGACCGCCGCGTCACGCGGGGCGGCCGGCGTGATGCGACGCCGCGCGCCGGAGCGAACCGTTCCCTTGCGGCAGAGCCTGTTGACGTGCACGCGATGACCGCGCGCGGACTTTGAATGACGCATCAGTGAACTCCCTTGGCGTCCGCAAGGAACCCAATGGACATCATGGACCGAATGGACCGAATGGACCCGAGGGCGAGCGCCCGCAATTCCCAATTCATCCGAGGTTTTCCCCGCGCCCGTGGCGCATGATCGCGATTTCCGAAAGGCGCAGATTTTCCTCGCGCGCTTCGCGGAAGGTTTCCTGTTCGTCAAAGCGCGTTTTCAGCGCGTCCATCGCCTGGCGGTCCTTGCGCGTCTCCATCATGATCGCCCGCTGATCCTCCACGCCGCGTTCAACGCGCGCGAGATGGCCGGCCAGTTCGGCGCGGCGCCGGGCCAGGCGTTCCATGTGCTGAAAGAACAGCATGTCGGTTTGCGGGTCGAAGGCCGCGTTGCGCAGGACGTTGCGCGTGCCGGCGTCGCGCGAAAGGCGCGCGTCGATCTGTTCGATTTCGTCGCGAAGCTCGTTGGCGGTCCGCACCACGCGGGCGAGCTCGCGCTGTTCGATCGTTTCGCGAAGCGAACGCACGCGCAAGACGGCGGCCAGCGGGAAGCCCTTTTTCATTTCGCGCTCCGTTGTTCCGGCGCGCCGCGCAGCGCGGCGACAAGGCCTTTCAGGGTTCGCGGAAAATCGGCGCGCTCGTCCACGTCCTGGCGCAAAAACGCGCGGATGTCGGCGATCGCGGCCAGGGCCTCGTCCACGCGCGGATTCGCGCCCTTGACGTACGCGCCGATGTTCACGAGGTCCTCAGCCTCCTCGTACACCGCGAGCAGCTCGCGCATCCGTCCGGCCAGCCGGCGATGCTCCGCGCCCGCAATGTCGCTCATGCAGCGGCTTGCGCTCGCGAGGATATCCACTGCGGGAAAATGGTTGCGCGCGGCGAGCTTTCGCGAGAGCACGATATGGCCGTCGAGGATCGAGCGCGCCGCGTCGGCGATCGGGTCGTTCATGTCGTCGCCCTCGACAAGCACGGTGTAGATGCCCGTGATGCCGCCGTCGCCCTGCCCGTTGCCGACGCGCTCGAGCACCGACGGCATGAGCGAAAACACGCTTGGCGTGTAGCCCTTGGCGGTTGGCGGCTCGCCGACGGCAAGCCCCACCTCGCGCCGCGCCATCGCCAGGCGCGTCAGCGAATCCATCATGAGGAGCACGCGCGCGCCCGAATCGCGGAAATATTCGGCGATCGTCGTCGCGAGATACGCCGCGCGAATGCGTTGCAGGGGCGTGCGATCGGAGGTCGCGGCGACCACCACGCTGCGCGCGAGGCCATCGGGCCCGAGGTCGCGCTCGAGGAACTCGCGCAGCTCGCGGCCACGCTCGCCGATGAGCGCGATGACGTTGACGTCCGCGTTCGTGTAGCGCGCGATCATGCCGAGCAGCACGGATTTGCCGACGCCCGATCCCGCGAAGATGCCGACTTTCTGCCCCAGCCCGACGGTGAGCGTCGCGTTGATCGAACGCACGCCGACATCGAGCACCTCGCCGATGCGCCGGCGGTGCATCGGGTTGACGGGCGATCCGTACAGCGGCATGTCGCGGTCGCCGACCGGCGCGGGCTTGCCGTCGAGCGGTTCGGAGAGCCCGGAAAGGACGCGGCCGAGCATGTCGCGCCCGATGCGGACGACGGGCCGGGAACGCACGCGCTCCACGCGGCTTCCCGGCAACACGCCGCGCATGTCGTGAAGCGGCATCAGCATGACGCGCGAGCCGTCGAACCCCACGACCTCCGCTGGCAAAGGCGCGCCCTCGCGGCCTTCTTCGTCGCGCGGAAAGATGCGGCAGATGCTTCCGACGGCCGCGCGCGGGCCGGACGCCTCGATGACGGTGCCGGCGATCTTGCGCACGTAACCGCTCACCTTGACGAGTTCCAGCCCGTCGAGCCGGTCATGCCACGGGGCGAGGTCGGCGAGGTCCTGCATCACGTCGAAAACAGCGTGGCGAGCTCGGCGGCGGCGGTCCCGACGCGCGCGTCCACGAGGCCCGATTCGGTTTCGATGAGACAGCCGCCCGGCGACACATTCGGGTCGGCAACGACGCGCACGTCGTCCACGCCGCTCAATTGCAAAAGTTCCGGGCGAAGCTCGGCGACGATTTTTTCTTCCTGCGGCGCGACGCGCACGATCAGGCAGCCGCGGTCGATCGCCTCGTCGATCGCCGCGCGCACGACATCGGCGACGATGGTGTCGTCTTCTTCGATCTTGCGTTTGACGATGCGTTCCGCGGCGTCGATCGCGAGCCGGGCGATCTTGCCTTCCATCGCGCGCAGCATGGCCTCGCGCGCGCCGGCAAGCTCCTCGATCATCCGGCCGAGGTTCTCGATCGCCGGTTGCATCTGCTGGCGGCCCATCTCGCGGCCGGCTTTTTCGCCTTGCGCGAATCCCTCGTGATACGCGTCGCGCTCGATCCGGGCGCCGCGCGCGATGGCCGCGTCGAGCGTGGCGCGCGCGCGTCCCTCGAAATCGACGGCGCGGAAATCTTCACGCCGGGCCACGGATTCCGATTTGGCTTCGAGAAATTTCGAGCGGACGAAGGTTTTCATGCGCGCGCCTAGACGAACACGTCGTCGCCGCCGCGGCCGGAGACCACGATGCGGCCTTCCTGCTCGAGCTTGCGGGCGACGCGGATGATGACGTTCTGCGCCTTTTCGACGTCGGACAGGCGCATGGGGCCGCGCGCGTCGATGTCTTCCTGGATCATCTGCGCGGCGCGCGAGCTGATGTTCTTGAAGATCTTCGCCTTCACGTCCTCGCTGGCGACCTTCAGCGAGATGACGAGGTCGTCGTTGGCGACCTCCTTCAGAATGGTCTGGATGCCCTTGTCGTCCACGTGCAGCATGTCCTCGAAGACGAACATGTGCTGGCCGATGCCCTCGGCGAGCTCGGGATCCTCTTCCTCGATCTTGCGCATGATCTCGTTGGCTTCGCTCTTTTTCATCGTGTTGATGATCTCGGCCGCGGGCTTCACGCCGCCGGTGTTCTCGGAGGTGCCGACGCGGTAGGTCGAGATATCCTTGATGAGCGAATCGACGACCTCTTCCATCGTTCCGGGGATCACCTGGTCCATGCGCGCGACGCGCACGATGACCTCGTATTGCATCTGCTCGGGCAGGCGGCTGATGATTTCCGTCGTCTGGCCGGTCGTCAGGTGCGAGCAGATGAACGCGATCACCTGCGGGTGTTCCTTGTGGATGAGGTTGAAGATCGTGCGCGCGTCGTATTTTTTCAGGTCCTCCAGGCGCTCGACGTAATAGAGGCGCTTCAGAAAATCCTTCGCGCGCGTTTGCGGCAGCGCCTTGGAGATGACCTTTTCCACGAAGTCCTTTCCGACCTCGGACATGTAGCCTTCGGCGATGACGCGGTGGTTGAATTCGGTCAGCACCTTGTCCATCAGCTCGGGCGTGACGTCGCCCATGGCGGCGATGGTTTTCACCACCTGGTGAATCTCCTCGTCGTCGAGGTTTTTCATCACCTCGGCGGATACCTCCTCGCCGAGGAACATCAGCAGGGCCGCGGCCTTCTGCGGCCCGGAAAGGTCGTGCCCGAAATTGTCGGCATGGAGCGACATCAGATCTGCTCCTTCAACCACTTGCGGACCATCAGCGTCACGGCCTTTTGATCCTTGCTGGCGTTATCGATCAGAAGCTTTCGCTGATCGGAGAGCTTTTTCATGCGGTCGCGCTCCGACTCGCCGGGCTCGCGCGGCGCCTCGTCGCCGTCATCGCCCGCCGGCAAGCGAAGGCGCGAGGTTTCCGCGCCGCCGGACAGGCGGCGCTCCATCTCGTCGAGCCCCGCGGGCAACATGCCGGCAAACTCGGTCAGCTCCGCCGGCGCCGGTCCCGCGGTCAGGAAGCGCACGAGACGCAAGCCCATGATCGCGACGATCAGAAGGAGCACGCCGTAGAGCACGTAGTTCACGATCGTGCGCACGAGGTCGGCCGTGACGCCGCCTTCGTCGAAATTCGGCTCCTCGAATTCGGACTGGAAGGCGACGTTGGCCACTTCGAGCTGGTCGCCGCGCGTCTCGTTGAAACCGATCGCCTTCTTGACGAGCTCCGTGATCGTCGCCATCTCTTCCGGCGTGCGTTTGACGTAGGTCTTCGTCGTCTTGCCGTCTTCCTCGACCGCGGCGTACGTGCCGTCGACCATCACGGCGACCGAAAGGCGCTTGATCTCGCCGACCGGCTCGCTGATCTGGCTTGTCACCTTGCTGATTTCGTAGTTGATCGTCTCGCGTTTTTTCTCCGCGGCCGACGAGTTCCGGCTACCTTCGTTGTAGGAGTCGTTCGGCACGTTCGCGTCGATGCCCGGCGCGCCGCCCGCGGTCGATTCCTCGGTGCCCGTGTTGGACTCGTTGGTGAGATGTTCGCTGCGCGCCACCTGGCTGTCCGGATCGTAAACCTCCTCGACCTTCGTCACCTGGCGGAAATCGAGCATCGCCGTCACCTTGGTGCTGACCTTTTCCGGCCCGACCACGCGCGCCAGCAATTCGTGAATGCGGTTTTCGAGGTTCATTTCGAGCCGGCGCTGATAGTCGATCATCGCGGGGTTGACCGGGCCGGCCACATCCTCGCGCTTGCCCTGCGTGAGAATCTTGCCGCGCTGGTCCATCAGATTGACGTTGCCGGCGTCCAGGCCGTCCACGCTGCCCGCGACCAGGTTCGCGATGCCGTCGATCTCCTCTTCCGTCAGCCTGGCGTTGGGCTTCAGCTTGACGATGACCGACGCGGTCGCGTCGCGCTTGTCTTCCTTGAAGAGCGTTTCCTTCGGGATGGCGACATGCACGCGCGCGCGGTCGATCGCGGCGATCTGCGAGATGGTGCGCTCAAGCTCGCCTTGCATCGCGCGAAGGAAGTTGATGCGCTGCTCGAACTCCGTCATGCCCGCGGACTTGCGGTCGAAGATCTCAAAACCCATCGACCCGCCGCGCGGCAGGCCGTCGGTGGCAAGCGCCATCCTGGTTTCGTAGAAGCGGTCCTCGGGGACGGATATCGAATCGCCGGCGGCGCCGATCTGGTACGGCACGCGGTCCGTCTTGAGCTTTTCAACGATCGCCGAAAGATCCTCGGCGGCGAGATCGGAATAGAGCAGGCGAAACTGCGGCTGCCCGGCGAACTTGACGACGCCCAGGAACAGCCCGACGCCAAGCGCCAGGAAGATCGCGAAGCTGATTTTCTTGCCCCACGACAGCCCCGAAAAGAGATTTTGAAGCTGCGCGAGCATCGGCTGACGGTCCGCCATAGTCCCCCCGAACGCGGCGGCCGCCTATAAAGGCGGCTTTCTCACACGGATATCCGCATGATTTCTTTGTACGCCGACAAGAGCTTGTCGCGGATTTCCATCATGGTACGAAACGACAGGTCCGCTTTCTGCAACGCAATCATCGCCTCGTGGATGTTGTCGCTGCTTCCGGCGGCGAGCGCCTCGACCACCTTATCCGCTTCCTTCTCGATGCCGGAGACGTCTTCGATCGCCTTTTTCAAAACGTCGGCGAAGTTCGGAGCGCCTTCGGCCTTGTCGGCCTTTTCGATTTCGTTCTTGCGCGTCAGGTCGATGGGCTGAAGCGATTGAAGCCGGGATGCGAGCGTGATGTCTTTCATCGTTTACCTCGCCAGCTCGAGCGCTTTTTTGGCCATCTCCTTGGCCGCGTTGATCGCGGTGAGATTTGCCTCGTATCCGCGCGCCGCGGACATGAGCCCCACCATCTCCTCGGACGGGTTGATGTTCGGATAACGCACGTAGCCCTCGGCGTTCGCGTCCGGGTGATCCGGCTCGTAAACCTCGATGGGATCGCGCTTGTCCTCGACCACCTTGTCCACCATGACCTCGTAGAGCTTTCGTTGTTCGTCGATAGCGGATGCAAAATCATTGCCATTGCCGACCGCCTTGAAGATCGGCACCAGGCGACGGTACGTCTTTCCCGTCTTGCTCGTCGTGTTGGCGTTCGAGAGATTCGAGCTTGCGACCTCCATCCGGAGACGCTGCGCCGAAAGCCCCGAGGCCCCGATCGCCATGATGTTGTAAAAGCCCATCGACAGCTCCTGAATTGGCTCCGAACGGTTCTTTCCGTCCGTCTTTTTGTTTGAGCAATCGATGTGCCACGCGGTTCGCATCGTTAACTACCTGATTTCGCTGTAGATTTGTAAGTTGCCCGCCGGCGCTTTTCCGGTGCTCGCCGGCCGTTTTTGCCCGCTAGACGGCAACTTCCTCCGCCTCGTCCGCGTCGTCCCCGCCGCTGGCGTAGCCGTATTCGTGCAGCTTGTTGCGCAGGGTTCGGATAGAAATCCCCAGCGTTTTCGCGGCTTTGGTGCGATTTCCGCCCATGTCGTCGAGCGTGGCGAGGATCAGACGCTTTTCCATGTCGCGGATGCTCGTTCCCGGGGCGACCGCAAGGCCGTCGTCCGCGCGGTGAGCGGGCGTAAATGCGCGATTTTGCACAATTGTCAGGCTGTCGCGGGTAATCGCGCGGCCTTCGGTCAGAAGCACCGCGCGCTCGATCGTGTTCGACAGTTCACGCACGTTGCCCTTCCAGGCGAACGATTCGAGCTCGCGCCGCGTCGGCTCATCGATCGCCATGTCGCCGCGTTCGTACTTGCGCGCGAAGTGCGTGACGAAGTGCTCGGCGAGGAAAGTGACATCACCTTGACGATCGCGCAGCGGCGGAAGCGTCAAGGGAATGACGTTCAGCCGATAGAAAAGATCCTCGCGGAATTTGCCGTCGGCGACGAGCTTGGGCAGGTTCGCGTTGGTCGTGCACACGACGCGCACGTCGATCGCCTTGGGGCCGTTGCCGCCGACGCGGTCCACCTCGCGCTCCTGCAATACGCGCAGCAGCTTGCTCTGGAGCACAGGGTCCATCTCGCCGATCTCGTCGAGCAGGATAGTGCCGCCGTCGGCCATTTCGAATTTGCCCTTTTTGGACGTGACCGCGCCGGTGAAGCTCCCCTTCTCGTGGCCGAACAGCTCGCTTTCCAGGAGCTGCTCCGGCACCGCCGCGCAGTTCACCGCCACGAACGGCCGATTCTTGCGCGGGCTGTTGCGATGGATGTGCAGCGCGAGCAACTCCTTGCCCGTGCCGCTTTCGCCCTCGATCAGCACCGTCGCGTCGGTGCGGGCGATATTCTCCGCGATCTTGAGGATGCGGATCATGTTCGGCGACCGCGTCAGAAGCGGGCGATCCCCCTTGGCGGCGAGCTGCGTCGCGGCCGAGGGGCGTGCGTCGTCCAGATGTTTTCCGATCGCGGCTTCGAGCGCGTCCGCGTTGAACGGCTTGACGATGTAATCCGACGCGCCGAGCTTCATGGCCTCGACGGCATTTTGAATCGTGCCGAACCCCGTAATGACGACGCACGGCATCTCCGGGCGCAGCTTCTGCGCCTCGCGCAAGACATCCATGCCGGTGGCACGCGGCATGTTCACGTCCGTCACCATCAGGCGATAGGCGTCCGGGCCGTGCAGCTTGGCGATGGCCTCGTGCCCGTCGGACGCGAGGTGCACGGAAAAGCCCATGCGCGAAAGCGTGAGGTCGAGCGCCTCGCGCATGTTGGGCTCGTCGTCGGCGACGAGCACGCATCCCTCGTAACTCATGCGGCCTCCGTGGCGCCGGCGCGCCGGCGTGGAAGGTTGACGGTGAAGCACGACCCGCGGCCCGGCTCGGATTCGATGTCGATGGAGCCGCCGTGGGCTTTGACGATGTTGTGCGCGAGCGCGAGGCCAAGGCCCGTGCCGCGCTCCTTCGTCGAGAAGAACGGATGAAAGATCTTCGCGCGCGTTTCCGGCTCGATGCCGCAGCCGGTGTCGCGGACGCTCACGCGCGTATAGTCGGCCTCGCCGCCGGTGGCGAAATCCGCGCGCCGCCCTTGCTCGATCGAAAGTGAAAGCGCGCCGCCTTCCGGCATGGCCTGCACGGCGTTCAGGATCAGGTTCATGAACACCTGCTTCAGCAGGTTCGGATCGGCGTCGATCGGCGCAAGCTCGTCGGGATAGTCGTGCGCCACGGCGACGCCCTGCGCCTCGGTGAGATGCGTGAAATAGCCGAGGCATTCCGCGAGCAGCACCGGCAGGCGCACCGGCTCGGCGCTCGGCTGCGTGTCGCGCGCGAAGGCCAGCAGGTTGTCGATGAAGTGGTTCATGCTGCGGATGCCCGACCGGATGCGCTCGACCATCTGGCGCTTGTCCGGATCGCCCGCGAGATCACGGGAAAGCAGGCTCGCGACAAGCTCGATGGAACCCATGGGGTTGCGCACCTGGTGGACGATCTGCACGGCCATCTCGCCCATGGCGGCGAGACGCCCGGTGCGCTCGTTCTCGTGGCGGATGTCCGCCTCGGAGGTGATGTCGGAGATGAGCACCACGCGGCTGCCGGCCGCGCCGCCGCCGATCATCGGATGGCAGCTCGCGCGCAGCACGCGGCGCGCGCCGCCGGCGTTGGTTTCGAACTCACGCTCGCGGGTGCGGCGCCGCGCGGCGAGAAGATCGTCCATCAAATCGGCGATGTGCGCCGGGCCGCCGACCGCCTCGACCAGCGGGCGATTCGCGAGCGCCTCGCCGCCGGGCGAAAGGAGCAGCGCGGCGGCGCGGTTGGCCATCTCGACGACGCCCTCGCGATCGACCACGAGAACGCCCGTGCCGAGGCTTTCGAGCACGCTCGCAAGCCACGTCGACAAGCGCTCCTTCTCGGCGAGGTTGTCGGCAAGCTCGCGGTTTTTCTCCTCGAGTTGCAGATTCAACTCGTCGATTTTCGCGGTCAGTTCCTCGTAGGATCGCGAAACGGCCTCGCCCGCTCCGGAAAAGCGTTCGAAAGCCTCGAGCAGAAGACGAAGTTCCTCGCCCGCGTGCGCGGCGTCGGCGCCCATATCATCCCTCCTTCATTCGCGCGTTAAGCTCGCGCATGAAGTCGCGGTGTTGCGTCATGCGTTTTGTCAGATCGCTCCAGTACGGATCGCCGACCGGCGCGGGAACCTTGGCGCCCTCGCTTTCCAGATACAGCGACGCCAGCCCCGCGCGCGGATCGTCCGGAAACGCGCCGACCGCCGCCTCGAGCACGGGACGCGCGGCGCCGCCTCGGCCCGACTCATACAGCGTCGTGCCAAGGCCAAAGAGCGCGTCGGCGGCCAAGCGCCGCTCGCGCGAGGTATCCGCGGGCAAGAGCAGATCGACCGCCTGGCGGAAGCCCTCGGCGCTCGCGACCGAATCGCCCACGTTCTGCCCCGCGCGCGAACGCAGGATCAGAAGCTCGGCGCGATCGGCCGGCGGATGCGGCAGGGCAAGCGCCTTTTCCGACATCGCGACAACGCGCAGATCGTTCGCGTCGCGCGCGGCCGCGCGGACAAGCTCGATCGCCGCCTGGCGGCCCACATGGCCTTTTTCGGTTTTCGCGAGCGTCTCGAAGATGACAAGCGCGCCATCGTGGTCGCCGGTTGCGTCGAGCGCGCGCGCGCGAGCCAGCTCCGCGCGCTCGGAAAAAAGGCGAACGGCGGTTTTCGACACCGCCAGCACGCGCAGGCTCGAAAGGTAAAGCCCCTCCTCGAGCGCCCACGCCACGCGGTCGAACGTGTCCGCGGACATGCGGTGATTGAAGACAAACGGCACAATCTCCGCGAACGCATTCGCAAGCCGGTCGAACTCGCCGCGAGCGTAGGCATCCCCGGCGAACGCCTCGAACACCGTCGCCATGAGATCGAGCCCGCGCCGCAGCCGCTTCGCGTCGAGCGCCTGCGTCAGATGCCGATGCACGGCGTCGAGCGCGTCGGCGGTGCGGCCCGCGTCCGCGAGCATCCGGGCGTATTCGAACTGCGCGTCGTGTGCGATCTCCGGGAACAACTCGCTTGTCATCGCGCGCCCGTACTGGCGCGCGGCTTCTTCCGGCACGGTCCCGGGCGCCGCGGCGACGGCCGCCCGCGCGATCGCGACCGATGACGCGAGACCCCATTCGCTGTCCGGCGCGCGGCGGACCAGCGCGTGGAAAATGGCGAGCGCGTCGCCCGCGTCGCCGTCGTCCTGGTGCATCTGCGCGATGCGAAACCACGAGACGAGGCGATAATCCGTCTCCGGAAAGCGCGCGATCAGTTCCGCGAAAATCTCGCGCGCGGCAGCGCGGCGCCCGAGCGCGCGAATGGCCTCGCCATAGGCGTACAGGCTGTCCTCGCCAAACCTCGACCGGTCGCCCGCCACGCCGAGCGCCTCGTCAAACAGGCGCGCCGCCGATTCGTGCATGCCGATACGCGATTGCGCGACGGCGATGCCGAGCGCGGCGGCAAATCGCTCCGCATCCGCGGCGGCGGCGTCCTCGTACACGCGGGCGAATTCGTCCGCCGCATTCGCGGTATCGGAAAGGCGAAGGAAAATGCGCCCGCGCGCGATGTGCGCCTTGCGCGCGAGCGGACCTTTCGGATCTGCGTCGATCAGCAGTTCGTAGTGCGCCAGGGCCTCGGGCTCGTACTCCTGTGCGTAGAGGATCGACGCCATCCGGAACAACTGCTGCGGCCGGCGCGTCGATGCGGGATAAAGCGACAAAAGGTCGCTGTAGATCGGCTTGGCGAAACGCACGACGAGATCATCGTTGTTAGGCGCGCCCGATTCGCGGCGCAAGCGCTCGAACGCGTCGTCCTCGCCGGACGCGGCGCGGCGCGCGCGCGCGTTGAGGTAAAACGCCTCCGCCTCGAGCAGGCGCGGAAGCTCCAGGTCGCGCGCGTTGGGCCGCCGGATGAACAGGTCGATGAGCGCGTCGTGCAGGCGCAGAGTTTCGCCGTCCTCGTACAGCGCAAGCGCGGCGCCAAGCTCCATGCCGCAGCAATCGGCCTCGCCCGCGTTCGCGTCGAGCGGAAAGACGAGATCAAGGCCGATCGCGGCGTCGAGCAGCGACGAATCGAAGGGCGCGACCGCGATGTCCGCGTC
>JAIOHV010000078.1 GCA_019912885.1 bacterium | reverse complement strand
GTACGTCGGCCCGCGGGTTCGCTCCACGCTTCCTCCCCACGGTCGGTCGCCCTTCCGCAGTTGCGCTTCGCTTCGATCGGGATGGCCTCCTCTCGGTCGGACTTACACCTACAAGACAGCGCCCATGCTGGGCGCACAATAAGAGAAGCCAGCCGCGGCAACGGCTGGCATTCGGACACCAGGGCCGTAGCCCCGCGCGAATTGCATTAAGGCTAACGGTCCCCGGTCCTGATGTCAACGTAATTTCGTGGACCCAGGGAGACGGGAACAATGCTGCTCGTAATCGTGATCATCATCATATCGTAGAGTCGCCACATTGGGGCGCGGGGCGGTGAAACCCTAACGGCCGCGCCCTCAATTCCCTAGATACGCGTTCTCTGCCGCAATGCGTGGCGATGCGTCGGTTCAACCGGTTGACCAACGGCTTCAGCAAGAAGATCGAAAACCGCGCGCACGCCGTGGCGCTGTATTTCATTTACTACGATTTCTGCGGTGCCCATCAGACGCTGCGCGTCATGCCGGCGATGGATGCTGGTGTGACGAATCGCGTTTGGTACTTGGAAGACGTGGTGGCGCCGCCCAAAGCCGATGAATATTCAAACTGACCCACTACCGACCTTTAGGTGTCGTTGAACCGCGCATTTCGTGGCCGTATAATTCGCGGTCATGTTTACCCCGCGATCGTTCCGACCCACGCTGATCCTGTGCGCGCTCGTGCTGTTTGCGCTTTTGGGCGCGTGTGCCTTTGAGACGGATGCGCCAAAGGACGATGGCGCGCCCGCCGCTTTCGAATTCGAAAACGTTCCGCAATCCGACCCACCCTTGGTGCGCGATGCGAAGCGCGCGCTTGCACGCGCGATCGATTATTTCCGCGCGACGCAGGCGCCCGAGGGCTACTGGGAGGGCGATTTCCCGTCCGACACGTCGTACAACGCGGACTACATCATGCTTGGCCGTTACCTTGAGCGCGTGGACGAGGAGCGCGAGGCCAAGGCGGCCAACCACATCGTCGCCGAACAGAACGCGGACGGCGGTTGGAGCGCGTATCCCGGCGGGCCGTCGGTTCTCGACATCACCGTGCTCGACTACACCGCGCTGAAGCTCGCGGGGTTTCCGCAAAACGGCACGACGATGAAACGCGCGCGCGAATTTATCCTCGCAAACGGCGGCGCCGACGCGGCGAACCTGCTGGTGCGCATACGCCTTGCGAACTTCGGCTTTGTGCCGTGGAAGCCGAACACGATGCGCGTCCACACGTGGCTGATGAACTTTGAGGAGCTGATGTATCACTACGGCTTCTTCCAGTCGGCGCTCATCCCGATGCTGCTGTCGAACGACATGCACCACATCGCGCCCGTGCCGGCGGGCCGGGGAATCGGCGAGATTTTCATTTCCGACCCGTGGGAGGGCGTCGATCCGGCGACCGATTTCTGGGGCCCCGGCTGCTGCGCGGATCAGGCGACGCAATGGATCCTCGAGCGCCAGGAAGCCGACGGCAACTGGGCGGGCGT
Source organism: bacterium (assembly GCA_019912885.1). Taxonomy (NCBI): domain Bacteria; species bacterium. The sequence goes on along the minus strand of JAIOHV010000078.1, from coordinate 2,197 downwards.
TCTCATCCAGACGTACTACTCGCTGATCGCGCTTCACGCGACGGGTGACCCGGCGCATGACGACGCGATCGAACGCGGGCTCGAGGGGGTGCGTTCGTTTCAGCGCGAAGGCGAGAACACGATCATCCAGCAGTTCAGCGAGCCGCCCGTCATGGACACGGCGTACGTGCTGCATGCGCTGCTTTCCGCGGGCATGCCGCCTGACGATCCGATGGTCGCCGACGCCGTCTCCTGGCTGCTCGAAAAGCAGGCGACGATTCCCGGCGACTGGTCGCACGTCGTGCCGAATGTCGAACCCGGGGGATGGGGATTCGAGCACGAGAACCAGCGATACCCCGACGTGGACGTCACCGTCATGGTGCTAGACGCGCTCGCGCTTTTGCCCGAGCCGGTCCTCGCGCGGATGGAGGGTCAACTTGCGCGCGGCATCGACTGGATGCGCGCGATGCAAAACGACGACGGCGGATTCGCCGCCTGGGGCAAGAACAGCCTGGACCCGGTGACGTTCGCGCCGTATCTCGAAGGCGAAACCTGGGTGCCGGTAGACGATTCAAACGAGGACATCACCGCGCGCGCGATCGTCACGATGACGAACCTTGGCGCGATCGACCGCTTCGACGATGCGCGCGCAATGCGCCGCGCGATCGATTTCGTGAAGGCGCGCCAGAAGCCGTGGGGCGCGTGGTTCGGGCGCTGGGGAACGAACTACACCTACGGCACCGGCCAGGTTTTGCAGGCGCTGGCGGCGGCCGGCGAATCGCCGCGCGATCCAGATGTCGCCCGTGCGATCGAATGGCTGCTTTCGGTCCAGAACGACGACGGCGGCTGGGGGGAGACGCCGCAGTCCTACCTCGACGAGGCGCTCGCGGGCGCCGGCGAGTCCACCGTGTTTCAGACCGCGTATTCGCTCATCGGCCTTCAAGCGATCGGGGCGGACCAGAACGCGATCGACGCGGGTATCGCGTTCCTTCTCGACGAACAGCTCGACGACGGCTCGTGGTTCGATCACGAATTTCTCGGCACGAACCTGCCCGGCTATTGGTATTCGCGCTACACGCTGCTGGCGAGCTACAAGGCGATGTACGCGCTGGTGCTGTACCTGGAGGCGCACCGCGATTGATTTCGATTTGCAAAGCTGCCGTCGGCCGGAGCGAGCCAGATCCTTCGCTTCGCTCAGGATGACGAACACGCGACGCGGATGACGAACGCGCGACACGGATGCATTCCCGATTCCCAATTCGCCATTCCCAACTCCCAATTCCCAACTCGCAATTCCCAATTCGCCATTCCCAAACCCCAGTTCCCAAACCGGAGCCGCCCGATGTCCGACGCCCCGCACGTTCCCTATCGCCCGCACGATCCCGGCCGCGCGTCGGAAATTGTGTCGCACGAGTTCTACACGCTCATGAACCATCGCCGCAGCGTGCGGCATTTTTCCAATCGCGCCGTCAGCCGGGAGACGATCGAAAACATCGTGCGTACCGCGGGCACGGCGCCGAGCGGCGCGAACCGTCAGCCGTGGCGGTTCGTGTGCGTGGACGACGCCGCGCTCAAACGCGAAATCCGCGAGGCGGCCGAGGCGGAGGAGCATCTGTTTTACACGAAGCGCGCGTCCGAAAAATGGCTTCACGACCTGGAGCCGTTCGCGACCACCGAGCAAAAGCCGTTCCTTGAAATCGCTCCGTGGCTCATCGTCGTTTTCGAACTGACGCGCGGCGACGACGGCGGCGCGGTGTATTACGCTTCCGAATCGACCGGTATCGCGACGGGCATATTGCTGGCCGCCATCCAGGTCGCGGGCCTTTGCGCGTTGACGCACTCCCCCGCGCCGATGCGCTTTTTGTCGCCGATCCTTCGCCGCCCCGCGAACGAGAGACCGTTCCTGCTGATCCCCGTCGGCCATGCGGCGGACGGCTGCGAGGTGCCGGATATCCATCGCAAGCCGCTCGAGGAGATCATGGTGGTGAACCGGTAGAATTGGGAATTTGGAATTGGGAATTGGGAATTGGGAATGTCCGGAACACGGCGTTCCGTGATTTGCAATGGCATTCCCCATTCGCAATTCGCAATTCGCAATTCGCAATTCGCAATTCGCAATTCGCAATTCGCAATTCGCAATTCGCAATTCGCAATTCGCAATTCGCAATTCGCAATTCGCAATTCGCAATTCGCAATTCGCAATTCGCAATTCGCAATT
>JAIOHV010000077.1 GCA_019912885.1 bacterium | reverse complement strand
ACCTATGGCCCTCGGTCAACGGCCACGCGCCGCGCCATCCCGACGATTTCTGTGAGAAATCCGATACCCTGGACTATCCGCCGAATGCCATGAGCGTGATCCGCGCCGCCGCCGTCGCGGCCCCCGACATTCCCGCGCGCGATCGCGTTTTCGCGGGGCTCGCCGAATATCCGCTCAATGCGGTGCGTCGCTGGCAGACACGCGATCCGCGCCCCAACCGTGCGCCGCGCATCTTTGTCGCGGGAGTCCGCGCGCCCGGCGGTGCCGCGGGCCATTACGATGCCGGTGCCGTCACGTTGTGGCGCATCGAGCGCCCCGCGACCGTGATCGTGGCGGCGGCGCCCGGCGGCCGGACATCGGCCACCATCACCGCGCCGCCCCCGGGCGACGGGAATGACGAGCCGTCCCTGATCGCGATCGAAATCGAGGGCATGATCGACAATGGTCATCCGGTGAGCGGACCCCTCGATCAATACATGGTCCCATCAAAGCCGCATGCGCGGCGCGGCGCCGTGGAAGGTTCACCCGATCACGACATCGCGGCCGCGTCCCGCGATTGGTTCGCAAGCAACGATTGTGACTACGCCCAGGCCCTTGTGCGGCTTGCGCCCGGTGCGTCGGCGCGCATTGTCGCCGACGCGCCGCCCACCGCGGTACGCGCGTGGATTCTGCAAAGCGGCGCCCCCGCGCCGCGTGTTCGGGACGCCCAGGCCATCGTGCAAATTTCCCGGGCCGACACGGCTCCTATCGTCTCCGCCCCGGCGGACGATGGCGTCCCGCCCACGTCCATTCGGGCTTACTTCCTCGCGCAGGTTCGTTGACCGCATCGATCGGCGAGCCGGCTTGCATCCCTGCCCGCCGGATTTCGAACGTCGCTTCCGCGCGCCTCGCGCCTCCGATTGGACGCGGCGTTCCCGTTCGGCTTAACGTCGCGGCGTGCGCAAGTTCCTCCCCGAAGACTCTGGCGACGCACGTCTCGGACTGATCGCGGCGATCGTGGTTGCGATCGCCGTCTCGGCGCTGGCGTCGTCGGGTTTTGACGACGTCGATATCGCGCCGCTAGCGCAGATCGCGAGCGTGATCGACGCGCGGCACGCCGCGATGAATCCGCCGCTCTCGTGGGAGGTCGGTTATTCGGACGTCTTTTTCGGGTCATCGCTGTTTTTTCGGCTCCAGGAATTTCTGCTTGCGGCGGGCGTATCGATCCGCGGACACCTTCTGCTCCAGCTCGCGGGACATCTGGCCGCGGTCGTTGTTTTTTGGAGATCGTCGAAGCGGTTTTTGCCGGCCGACGTTCGCGCCGCGAGCACGATCATGCTCGCCGCCGCGCCCGAACCCGCGCTGATGGTCGGCGAAAATTCCATCGCGCTTTTTATCCTGGCCCCGCTGTTTTACGTCGCATGGCAGCATGCGCGGCAGGCCCCGGGAATCGCCGGCCATGCGATCGCCGGGCTGATTTACGCCCTGTGCATTCACCTGCACATCGTCGCGCTTTTCATCCTGCCCGTGCTCGTCGTCGATCTCGTCGTTTCGCCAAGGCGAAACCCCGCGGGGGCGATCGCATTCACGCTGGCCTGGGTCGCGCTCGGTCTCGTGCCCGCCGCGCAGGGCGGCGTCGGCGATGCCCGGGAGCTTGCCGCCTACGCCGCCGAGCGCCTGTCCGCCGCCGCCGGGCCGGGGCTAGGCGGCCGCTTCGACCTGGTCCTGTTCGCGCACCTGTTCGCGGCGATCGGCATCGGGATCGCGATCCGGAACCGCGAAGTCCGCTCGGTCCCCGCCATTCGCGACGCCGTTGCCTGGTACGTCCTGGCCGCCATCCCCGCGATCGTACACTCCAACATCGGCGCGGAGCCGCGCGAGATGGCCATGGCCGCGGCGCCGCGCGCCGTCCTTTTCGGAATCGTCATCGCCGCCCTGGCCCGCGCGCCCGCCCGACGCCGGCGCGCGGGCGCGTTTGTCGCCGCCGTGGCGGCGGGCGTCATGGTCATCGAACTCGGCGCCCTGTCCGTCCTCCGCGATCGCCGCCTGCCGCCGGATCCGGATTTCAACGAAAGCGTCAGCGCGCTGCGCTATTCGCGGCGCGTGCGCGCGATCGTCCGGGCGGGACATGACCTCCTTGCAACGCCGCCCGGCGCTCCCCCCGTCTTCGCCGGGCTTTCCTCCGGCGCCCTGAACGCCGTGCGGCGCTGGGACGCCGGACGGACCGGCGCGCCCGACGCGCTCCCCAACATTTTCGTCGCCGCGGTCGATCCCCCCGAGGGTGTATCCGGCGGCCTTCGCGCCGGACCCGTCACGCTTTGGCCGATCGACAAGGCGCACCCCCACGTTTCGATCATGCACGACCATCGCGCCGCTAACGTCGCGAATGACGGCCCGCCGGTTCTCGTCGCCCTCGAAGCCGGCGCGCGGGGCGACGAGCTTCGCATCGACGGCAAGGCGGCCGTCGTCATGGCCGGCTGCGCCCCGTGCCCGGACAACGAAAACAACACGCAGGCCCTCGCGCTCATTCCGCCGGGGGGACGGGTGCGCGTCACCGTCGCGGACGGCGGCGCGTTACGCAGTATCTGGGTCCTCTCCGGGGTCATGCCGGCTGAAAACGAAGCCGCCGTCGAAGGCATGGCCGGCCACGTTTGGTGAGCACGCTCGCATTGTCGGCCGCGGTACGCGAGAAATTTTTTCTGTTCTCGTCACGCCACAAAAAAGCTGGCGCCGCCTCCTCAAAAAAAGGCATAATTGTCTTTCGATACCGCCGTTCGCCCAGTTGGCGAACGCCTCGCGGTCTGCTATAAAAATGCGCTTTGATTTTGGGAACTTCCTGACACGGGGCAACACGACGACGCGCCATTCGGTGACGCGGCCGGCCCAGGGGACGATATGACGACCGTTATGAAGCGGATTTCCGGATTGCGGCGACCTCTCGCCGCCGCGGGATGCCTTGTCCTGCTTTGCTTTTTTCTCGCCGCGCCCGCATCGGCGCAGGTGAATACCGACGACGTGAAAACCGTCTTCTCCATCGGCAACATCAACGCCGCGTTCTCGTTCCCGCTTTCGGCCTACCTGGTCGATGCGACCGACCAGCTCCTGCTCGCCGAAACGTGGCGGCCCGTCAACCGCGACGGCGGTCCCGTCGGCCTCGCCGTCGATCCGTACAACGAACGCCTGTTCGTGTCATACGAGTTCTCCGGCGTCGTCGATGTCTTCTCCGCCCGCGACGCCAGCCCCCTTGGGCAAATCCCGCTGATCGGAACGTCCGACCTCTGCGGCATGGACGTCCACCAGGATCGCGGCCACTTCTACGTCATCGACCGCTCGCAGAAGAACATTTACGTCTTCGACTCCGACACCTTCGCCCCGCTCGCGACGTGGCAGACGCCCTCCGGCGGCGGCATCTGGGATATCGATGTCATCGAGGACCTCGGCGGCCAGAGCGTCGTCTTCGTGACCGACTCCTCGAACTGGGTGCGCTGGTACAATGTCGATACGCACGCCGAGGCGGGCAATTCGTTCATCCTCTCGAACTCCGTCGTCGGCATCGGCGTTTACGTCGAGGGCGGGTCGAACCCCATCATCCTCGCCACCTCCGAAGGCGGCGGGCACGGGCCGCCGGATTCGCCCTGGCTCGTCAAGAAAGATCACGGCGCGAACCTCGAAACCAAGGTGGACGTCAAGGGCACCGGCCGCGGCATCGACGTCAACCAGTACAAGGCGCACGCCTACCTGTCGGTCGGCCCGGGCGGCCTGTTCAACTCGCCGTCGCTGCGCACCTACGACATCGCGACCCTCACCGAGATCGCCCGCGCGGACTTCCCCGGCGGATGGCAGCCGACCGACGTGAAGGCCACCTGGATCACCTTCGGCAGCTCGCTGAAAAAGACCAGCACATCGCATCCGAACGGCGACATCAACATGACCGAAGAGGTCGTCTTCGAAATCGAGATCACAAACCACGCGACGCGGCCGATCCACGAGCTGCCGCTGCGCGACGAATACGACACGACGCAGCTCACCTACCTCTATTCGAATCCGCCGTCCGACGACAACAACGACGACGGCATCATCGACTGGAGCGATCTGATCCCCGCCGTCGGGCATGACCTCGTTTCCGACGAGGTCTTCACCGTCGAGGTGCACTTCACCGCGCAGCCCGAAGCCTGCCAGGACAAGGTCAACGGCACGAATCGCGCGATCATGGAAAACGCGAAGGACGACAACGGCGGCACGCTCGACACCGTCAACGCCATCTTCGACTACGTGATCCACTGCGTCTGCGCGGTCGATGCCGACTGTGAGGACGGCGTGTGGTGCAACGGCACCGAGACGTGCGTCGAGGGCGAGTGCCAGTCCACCGGGAATCCGTGTCCCATCGACGATGAACTCTGGTGCAACGGCGACGAGACCGTGGTCTGCCTCGAGGAAACGCAGGAGTGCGGCCACACCGGCGACCCCTGCGGCGAGGATGACGGCAACTGGTGCAACGGCTCCGAATCCTGCGACGAGGAGGTCGACCAGTGCGTCTCGACCGACGCGCCGTGCGAGGATGACGGCCAGTTCTGCAACGGCACGGAATCCTGCACGCCAAACAACCTGGAGTGCCAGCACTCCGGCAATCCGTGCGACGTCGGTGAGACCTGCGACGAGGAAGATGACGTCTGCATCCCGTTCGAGGCCGAGGAGCCGCCCAACGCCGATCCCAACATTCCCACCGGGGATGAGGAGGAGGAGCCGGGTTGGCCCGAAGGCGAGGTCACCGGCGGCTGCTGCGGCTGCGGTTGATCGGAACGGTGCCTTGGGAGTTCGCCCGGCACGGGAGTTCGCCCGACATGGGAGTTCGCCCGGTACGGGAGTTCGCCCGGCATGGGAGTTCGCCCGGCATGGGAGTTTGTCATCCTGAGCGAAGCGAAGGATCTCGCCCGGCACGGGAGTTCGCCCGGCATGGGAGCTGGCCCGACAAGGGAGTTTGTCATCCTGAGCGAAGCGAAGGATCTTGCCCCGCATCGCCACGGACGGCGTCTTGAAAACCAGACTCGTTACGCACGCTTCGCGCGGTCTCTGTTGCCGCGCGGGGCGTTGTTCGTTTCCCGCGTGCGGGCCCCAAGCGCCGCGCGCACCCATGGGAGGTCCAGGTGGACAACCGACTGATTGAACGCGGAACCGTCTCGTCGTGGCTCCTTCGCGCGATCAGCGTGATCGCCGTCATCGTGGCGATGACGTTCGTGCTGGCGGGCCCCTCGCACGCGCAGGGCTTCCAGACGCGCACGATCTACGTCATCGGCAGCATCAACGGCGCTTTCACGTTCCCGTTGCAGGCGTACAGCTACAACGCCGGCCAGTTCAATATCGCCGAAACCTGGCGCCCCGCGCAGCGGGACGGCGGTCCCGTGGGCCTGGCCGTCGATCCGTATGTCCAGCGCCTGTTCGTGTCCTACGAGTTCTCCGGCGCGCTCGACATCTTCAACGCCACCGACGCCAGCCCCATCGGAACCGTGCAGCTCTCCGGCTCCCCGAACCCCGACGACCTCGCCGGCATGTCCGTGCTCGAAAGCCTGGGACACCTGTTCGTCGTTGACCGGCAGACCTCCGACGTCTGGCGATTCGACACGACGAACTTCAACGAAATCGACAAGTGGAATCTCCCCACGGGCAACGGCTCTTGGGGCATCGACGTGATCGAGGACGTGAACGGCGTGGACGCCATGTTCGTCGGCGACACCACGAACATCGTCCGATGGTACGACGTCGACAACCACACCGAGATCGGAAGCGCCACCCTCCTGCAGGGCATTTGCATCGGCGTCACCGTCTACATGGACGGCGACGATCCGGTCATCTTCTGCACCGCGGAAGGCGGCGGCCACACCCCGCAGGAAAGCTCCTGGGTCCATTACTACCACACCGGCACCGGCACCGAGTCCGGCCATTATCTCGGCAACACCACGGGGCGCGGAATCTCCGTCGACCAGGTCAACGGCATCGTGTTCGTCGTCGCGGCCGCGGAGGGCATCTTCGGCGGCAAGCCGACCGTCCGGGCCATCGACGTCAACACGCTCCAGGAAACCGGCCGCACCAACCTCGCCGGTTCGTCCGGCACCTGGAGCCCGACCGACCTCGAGGCGACCTGGCTCGCCTTCGGCGGCACCGTCAACAAGACCTGCGCATCGCACCCGAACGGCCAGATCGACCTCTCCGACGAGGTCGTCTTCGAAATCAAGATCACCAACCACGCCTCCCGGGGCATCCACGTCCTGCCGCTGACGGACACCTACGACACGACGCAGCTCACCTACCTGTTCTCGAATCCGCCGTCCGACGACAACCTCGACGACGGCCAGATCGACTGGACCGATCTCATCGCCCAGGTCGGCGACGACCTCGACTTCAACGAGACGCTGACCGTCGAGGTGCATTTCCTCGCGCAGCCCGACGCTTGCGAAACGATCGTGCAGGGCGAAAACACAGCCGAAATGCACGATGCGGAAAACGACCTCGCCCAGCCGCTCGACGACGCCACCTCCGTCTTCCCCTACACCATCAACTGCATCTGCCTCACCGACGAGCAATGCGACGACGGCGTGTGGTGCAACGGCGCCGAAACCTGCACCGAAGGCGTGTGCGTCTCCGAGGGCAATCCCTGCCCGCTTGACGACGGCCTCTTCTGCAACGGCCCCGAGACCATCGTCTGCGTCGAATCGACGCAGGAATGCGCCCACGAGGGAAACCCCTGCGCCGACGACGGCAACTGGTGCAACGGCGAGGAGACGTGCGACGAGGAACTCGACCTGTGCGTCGAATCCGACACGGACCCCTGCCCGGATGACGGCCTGTTCTGCAACGGCGAGGAATCCTGCTCGCCCAACCAGCTCGACTGCCAGCACACCGGCAACCCGTGCGACGAGGACGAAATTTGCGACGAGCCGACCGACTCGTGCCTCACGGAAGATGAAGAGCCCGAGCCCGACGACGACGTGGAAGCCGCCGCCGACGACCCCGAGTTCACCATCACCGGCGGCGCCTGCGGGAACTGACGAAAAGCACGCCGTCAGAGCCCACGCCGTCAGGGCCGCAAACGAAGCGAACGGTGTGCGTCAGGGCCGCAAACGGAGCGAAGCGGAGTGCGCGGTCGATACCGCCCCAGCAATGATCTGCGCCGTCGGAGCCGCAAACGGAGCGAAGCGGAGTGCGCGGTCGACACCGCCCCAGCAATGATCTGCGCCGTCGGAGCCGCAAACGGAGCGCAGCGGAGTGCGCGGTCGATACCGCCCCAGCGATGATCTGCGCCGTCGGAGCCGCAAACGGAGCGCAGCGGAGTGCGCGGTCGACCCCGCCCCGGCATCGCCGCGCTCTCTCCACGACCGTCGCGACTGCCCGTCAGGGCCGCAAACGCAGTTCCGCTCCGGGCGGGACGGAGTGCGCGGTCGATACCGCCCCGGCATCGCTTGCTATTGCCTTGCCCGCCAATTCGCCACAAATATTCCATGACCACCACGTCAATGCCAAACGAGCCGCTTGCCTACTTCATCACCTTTTCGTGCTACGGGCACCGCGTTCACGGCGATGCCGAAGGATCGGTGAACCGACATCATCGCGGATATCAGCTCCCACCGTTGGCGCCAAATCCGAACCTCGAACAACACGAGCGTGCAAACATGTCGCAGGTTCCGTATCGGCTAGACGAACAGCGCGCGCGAATCGCTCTTGATGCGGTCCGAGACGTCTGTCGGCGCCGGCGATGGCATCTTTGCGCGTGGCACGCTCGCGAGACACATGTCCATGCCGTCGTCGAAGCGAACACGAAACCCGAGCGCGTCATGGTGGCGTTCAAGGCTTATACGAGCCGGTATTTGAACAAGTCAGGCTTGGACGAGGCGGATCGACGACGATGGACCGAACACGGCAGCACGCGATACCTGTGGTCGCGCGATGATGTGGTCGCCGCGATCGAATATGTACTTTACGAACAGGGCGAGCCGATGTTGGTGTTTACGCAGGCGCCGACGCGATAGAGTTCATCGGACGCGGCGATGTCGGGGCGGTATCGACCGCGCACTCCGCTGCGCTCCGTTTGCGGCCCTGATATCGCATGTCGGCCCCGCCCTCGCCATCCCATCCTCCCCCGTTTGCGCCGCGAACCTCGCGTGCTATAGAACTCCCCACGGAGGGTTCCATGCTTCGATCCCATCGCGAACGCCGGGTTTTTCCAGTGCGTTTTGGACTTGTAATTCTCGCCGTCGCCGCCTTGTCGGCGCTTGCCCCGGCGACCGCCGCGGCGCAGTCGCTGCAAACGCGCACGCTCTACGTCATCGGCGACATCAACGCCTCGTTCTCGTTTCCGCTTTCGGCCTTCACCGTTTTGCCGCCGGGCAACGCCTTCGCCCTCGACGAAACCTGGAACCCGATCAACCGCGACGGCGGCCCCGTGGGCCTCGCCGTCGATCCGTACGTGAAACGCCTGTTCGTCTCCTACGAGTTCTCCGGCGCCGTCGATCTTTTCGATGCCACCGACGCCAGCCCGCTGGGCACCGTGGCCCTTTCCGGTTCGCCGCCCCCGGACGATCTGGCCGGCATGGACGTGCTCGAGGACCTCGGCCACCTGTTCGTCATTGACCGCCGCGAGAACGACGTGTGGGTCTTCGACACGACAAACTTCACCGAGCTCGACAAGTGGGTGCTGCCCACCGGTGACGGCGCCTGGGGCATCGACGTCGTCGCGGACGTGGCCGGCGTCGACACGCTCTTCGTCTCCGACGCCACCCCGACCGTGCGCTGGTACGACGTCGCCAATCACACGGAAATCGGCAGCGCCACCTTCTTGCAGGGCGTGTGCGTCGGCCTTGCGGTGTTCATGGACGGCGACGATCCCGTCCTGTTTTGCACCTCCGTCTCCGGCGCGCACGAGCCGCCCGACAGCCCCTACCTGCACTACCTCCACACCGGAACCGCCACGGAGAATTTCCACTTCCTCGGCAGCAGCGTCACCGGCCGGGGCGTCGCGGTGAACCAGAACGACAACACCGTTTACGTCGTCGTGGACGCCGGCAGCGGATTTTCCGCCAAGCCGACCATCCGCGCCGTCGACGTCACCACGCTCCAGGAAACGGGCCGCGTCGCGTTCGGCCAAAGCGGCTGGAGTCCCACCGATCTCGATTCCACCTGGCTCGCCTTCGGCGGCTCGATCGACAAATCGTCCACCTCGCACCCGAACGGCCAGATCGACCTCTCCGACGAGGTCGTCTTCGAAATCGAGATCACGAATCAATCCTCCGAGCCGATCCACATCCTGCCCGTGACGGACGAATACGATCCGGCGCAGCTCACCTATCTCTTTTCCGTCCCGCCGTCCGACGACAACGTCGACGACGGCCAGATCGACTGGTCCGATCTCATCGCGCAGATCGGCGCCGACCTGGACTTTGGCGAGTCCGCCATCATCGAGGCGCATTTCCTGGCCCAGCCGGACATCTGCGAAACGACGGTCAAGGGACAAAATCTCGCGCGCATGCACGACGCCGAATTCGACAACGGCCAGCCCGTGGAGGACGCCGAATCCGTCTTCAAGTTCACCATTCACTGCATCTGCCTCACGGACCAGGAGTGCGACGACGGCGTGTATTGCAACGGCCCCGAGTCCTGCACCGACGGCGCGTGCGTCTCCGCCGGCAACCCCTGCCCGATGGACGACGGCCTGTTCTGCAACGGCGCCGAAACCATCATCTGCATCGAGGACCTCGAGGAATGCGGCCACACCGGCAATCCGTGCGTCGATGACAACAACTGGTGCAACGGCGAGACGACCTGCGACGAGGGCGTCGATCAGTGCGTCTCCGACGACGAAGACCCCTGCCCGGACGACGGCCTGTTCTGCAACGGCGACGAGTTCTGCACGCCAAACCAGCTCGAGTGCCAGCACGCCGGAAATCCCTGCGACGAAAACGAGGTCTGCGAGGAAGACACCGACGCCTGCATCGCCATCGAGGAACAGGATGACGACGATACCGAGCCCGAGCCCGAGCCCGACGATGGCCTGTCCGCCGACGAGCCCGAGTTCTCCATCACCGGCGGCGCCTGCGGTAAGTAACCCTGGGTCCCTGCGATATCAGGGCCGCAAACGAAGTCGCCTCGCTCCGAGCGAGGTGACGGAGTGCGCGGTTGATACCGCCCCGGAAAAAACCGCGTCATTCCCGGCTCGAAACCGACCGCGCACTTCGCTCCGCCAGCGGCTGCGCTTCGTTTGCGGCCCTGACATCGCCGACCCTACGACCGCTTGCGCCCCTCGATCAGCAGATACGTATCCGCCTTCAGAAACCGCGTCTCGGTGATCTCCACGCGACCGTCCGCGCGTAGAAACTCAAGCGTTCGCCGATCGAAGCGCGCGCCGTAAACCTTCTCGACAAACGGCGCGAATCGCCGCTGCCGCGCCAACAGGCGCGGATCGTTCGAATAAACCATCTCGAGAAGCCGAATCCTCCCGCCCGGTTTCAGCACGCGAATCGCCTCGGAAAGCGCCGCCGGCTGGAGGTCGTTTGGCATCACGCAGTACAAAAACGTCGCGATGTACCAGTCGAAACGATCCGACGGCACCCCGGCAAGCCGCGTCGCGTCGCGCCGCAACAGATTCACGGGACACGCCGCCCGACGCGCTCGCCGGCTCGCGATCCGAAGCATGCCCTCGCTTAAATCAAACGCGGTAACTTTGGCATCCGGCGCGTAATGCCGCAGATTCCGCCCCGTGCCGACGCCCGCCTCCATCACCGCGCCCGTCGCGTCCCCCACGAGGATCGGCCGCCATTGCCGGTATTGCCGCTCCCAGGGGTAGTCGAGAACGTCGTAAAAACGCGAGGTCATTTGGTATTTTGCCGCAAGCGCGCGCGCGGCGGGCGTCAGGTGATGGTCGTCGATGACGAAATCGTCCATGGCGCGCGCAATAATGCCCGGCGCGACGCGATTGTCCACCGCGTTAGGCCCCGCGCCAGGCGTTTGACCTGCGTCGGGTTGACGGATCGCAATTCGCACGGAAGTCTGCGCGCTGAGTTGTCCCGTTGGGGCGGCTTCCGGCGGCCGGAAGACCGCTTTTTTTTAGCAGAAAAAACGGACGGACCCCATGAAAAACAAACAGCTTTTCGCCTTGTTGGCCCTTATCGCCTTCGCCCTTGCCGCCTTCCCGCTCGGATGCGGTTGTGGGGACGATGACGACGACGACGATGACGACGACGACGACGATGATGACGATGACGGCGACGACGACGCCGGCGATGACGATGACGACGACGATGGCGATGACGACGCCTCGGACAACCCCGATGTTTACATCGACGAAACAACCGGCCTGATCTGGCAGGACGGCGTCTCCGACGGCGCGCTCAACCAGGACGACGCGTTCAGCTACTGCGTGTCCCTGGATTTCGGGGGCTACGAGGACTGGCGCCTGCCGACGATCTCCGAACTGCGTTCGCTCGTCCGCGGCTGCCCCGCCACCGAGCCCGGCGGCGAGTGCCTTCTGACCGACGAATGCTCCTCCGAGGGCCCCTGCTTCAACTTCGAATGCCACGGCTGCAACGAAAATCCGCTCGAAGGCCCCGGACCCGAAGGGCAATACTGGCCGGCCGAACTTACCGGCACGATCGGCGCCTATTGGTCAATCACCGTCGATCCGTTCGAGACGACCAACGGCTGGTTCGTCGATTACGAAACCGCGACCGTCGGCGGGATTCAGTACCTTGGCGAAAACCTCGCCCGGTGCGTCCGCGATCCGGACTGACCGCCGCGCGGGGGCTTGACGTACCGGCCAAACCGGACAAACCTGTCGCCCTTGAATGCATTCTCATGGGGCGGCTTCCGGTAAGCGGAAGACCGCCCTTTTGACTGGAAAAATCGGAAGTCCACCATGAAATATCCGCTTCGCCGATCGGCCGCGATTTTCCTGTTCGCCCTTAACGCCCTCGCCCTTGCCGCTTTCCCCCTCGGTTGCGGCTGCGGCGATGACGACGATGACGATGACGACGACGACGATTTTGCCGATGATGACGTCGCGGACGACGACACCGGCGACGACGACGCCGACGACGATACCGCCGGTGACGATGACGACACCCTGCCCGACGACGACGCCGCCGATGACGACGCCGCCGATGACGACGCCGACGACGACGATACCGGCGACGACGATACCGGCGATGATGACGCGGACGACGACACCGGCGATGACGATACCGAGCAGTGCCCGGACGTGACTGGCGCCGTCGTCGCGCCCGCCACCGTTCCCGTGTCGGCCGGCGCGTTCACGATGGGCAGCCCGGACGCCGAGCTTGGCCGCGACGTGGACGGCTGGGAAACGCAGCACTCCGTCACGCTCACGCGCGACATGCTCGTTTCCGTCCACGAGATCACGCAGTCCCTCTACAAGGGCGTCACCGGCGGCCTGCCCGTCGGCCAGCAGGGTTGCGGCGACGACTTCCCCGTCGGCACCGTCACCTGGACGGAGGCCGTCACGTTCGCCAATGCCCTGTCCACGGCGCTTGGCCTCGAGGAGTGTTACACGATCAACACCCCCACCGACGTAGACTGGGACCAGGACTGCACCGGCTGGCGCTTGCCGACCGAGGCAGAATGGGAGTTTTTCGCGCGCGCCGGCGCCTCCACCGCGTTCTACAACGGCGACATCGTCAACACCTCGTGCGGCGACAACGGCCTCAAGGAGATCGCCTGGTATTGCGGAAACTCCGGCTTCGACATCCACGAGGTCGGCCTGAAGACCCCGAACGCCAACGGCCTCCACGACGTGCTCGGCAACATCTGGGAATGGGTCTGGGACGGCGTTGACGAAGAGGCGGATGCGCCGTACGACACATCGCCCCAAACTGACCCCACCGGAAAGGGCGGAACGCTCTTTCGCGTCTATCGCGGAGGCGCCATGTTCTCCACCGCGGCTGACACGCGTCTTGCCAAACGCCGCTTTGGCGCCGCCAGCCTGCGCGACGAGGATGTCGGTTTACGATTGATACGCACCGCGCCGCCCGCGGCGCAAGGAAAGGAATAACCATGCTTCGCCGAATGCTCTGCGTCGCGGTGATCGTCGCCGCGCTTGGCGCCGCGCCCGCCGCGCGCGCCGAACTGCCCGTCACCACCAAGGTGATCTACGCCCTCACGCACACCAACGCCGACCCGTGGCCACTTCAGGCGTTCATCCTCTTCGAGGACGAGTTGATCCCCGCCAAGACCGCCCTGCGCGATGGGCTCGGCGAGCCCGTCGAGGGCCCGGTCGGCGTCGCGGTGGACTCCGTGAACGGCAAGGTTTACGTCGCCTCCGAGCACTCAAACCAGCTCGACGTTTTCGACGCCGCGACGCTCGAGAGCCTGGGACGCGTCACCCTCGCTGAACTCACCAACATCGCACCGATGGCGTTCGACGCAAGCACCGGCCGCTTCTACGTCGCGGATGTGCAGACCACGGAAGTCCACATCTACGCGGGCGCCGATCTCGATCATGTCGGCAGCGTCGATCTGTCGACCAACAACGGCATCTTCGGCATGGCCGTGCTCGACAACGTGCTCTACACCGGCGACGGCAGCTTCGATGTCCGCTACTACGACGCCGATACCGGCAACGAACTCGGCTCGTACACCATCACCGAGTTCGGCGTCGCGCTCGGCGCCGTCGATCCGGTCTCGCCGATCGTTTTCTCGACCACCGCATTCGCCGGCCCGAACGTCACGCGCTACGATATCGCCGCCATGAGCGAAACGATCGAAGACTTCGGCTTTACGCCCATGAAGGGCATCGCCGTCGATCCCGAGGGCGGCCGCGTCGTTGCCGTCGGCGGCGACGCCGAAAATCCGCCCGCCGGCATCACCGTGGCCGACGCGGATACGCTCACCGTGCTGAACAGCTACGAGATCGGCGACGACTCCTACAGCCCCACCGACGCCGAGGCCGGCACAGTCGACTTCGGCGATTTCGTGACCGTCGAGATCCTCGACCCCCTCGGCAGCGAGGCCGGCATCGGCGGCACCTTCGAAGTGCGCGTGCGCGTGGCCAATAACGGCGACGCGGCCATCACGCTCGCACCGTTCGAAATCCGTTTCTCGAGCGACCTCGTCGAGCTCGATTCCGTCCTCCCCGCGCCCGACGCGCAGGAAACCGACCGCCTGTCCTGGGATGACCTCACGGATTCGTTCGCCGCGGATCTCGGTGCGGGCGAAGAGTTCACGATCGACCTCTCCTTCATCGCGCTCGAGCCGGACACGTGCATCAACATCGCCACCGGCGTATTCGTCGGGCACCTGTTCGGCGCCGAGGACGCGGACGCCAACCCGCTTGCCGACGAAGGCGGCGTGGTCGCTTTCGGCGTCACCTGCCCCTGCGAGACGGACGCCGACTGCGACGACGGCCTCTTCTGCACCGGCGACGCCACCTGCGGCGACGACGGCATCTGCACCTTCTCCGGCGACCCCTGCGGCGACGACGAGGCGTGCAACGAAGACGCCGACGAATGCGTTCCCTTCGGCGGCTCCGACGACGATGACGATGATGATGACGATGATGATGACGACGATGACGATGACGATGACGATGACGACGGCTGCTGCGGCTGCTGAAACAGCCTCCACGCGGATAGCGGCAATGTCAGGGCCGCAAACGAAGTCGCCCCGCTCTGCGATGTCAGGGCCGCAAACGTAGTCCCGCTCCGAGCGGGACGGAGTGCGCGGTCGACACCGCCCCGGCGATGACCTGCGATGTCAGGGCCGCAAACGAAGTCGCCCCGCTCTGCGATGTCAGGGCCGCAAACGTAGTCCCGCTCCGAGCGGGACGGAGTGCGCGGTCGACACCGCCCCGGCGATGACCTGCGATGTCAGGGCCGCAAACGTAGTCCCGCTCCGAGCGGGACGGAGTGCGCGGTCGACACCGCCCCGGCACGACGTCATGCCTCCGATCGACACGCGGGCGCGGCACACGCCGCGCCCGTGTCTTTTTGAGCGCGCCCCCACGTTATTTCGAAATACGATCGGGTCGGATAAAATTCTTGCCTAATATATAAATATGGATAGAATTTTATCCGAAAGGTGCGCATGGCGAATCGCGACAGCCGCATAAAAAAAGCCGAGGCCGTGTTCCGCGAACTTGGGGGCGTTCTGCGGACGGGACAGGCTCTCGACCGCGGGATCCATCCCCGCGACCTCTACGCCATGGCCGACACCGGCCGGATCGAACGCCTGAGCCGAGGCGTCTATCGTCTCGCCGATAGGCCGCCACTTGGAAACCCGGACCTCGTCACGGTTTCGAAACGGATACCGCAAGGCGTCATATGCATGGTCTCCGCACTGGCCTTTCACGGGATCACGACGCAAATCCCGCACGAGATCCATGTCGCCGTCGACAGAAAGGCGTGGGCATCCCCGCGAATCGATTCGCCGCCCGTCCGCGTATTCCGATATACGGGCCCGGCGTTTACCGAGGGCATCGAGGAGCACCGCATCGATAAGGTCGTCGTCCGCGTTTACGGCCCGGAGAAAACGATCGCTGACGTCTTCAAGTTCCGAAACAAGATCGGGCTTGACGTGGCGCTCGAAGCTCTTCGGCTCGCCAAGGCGGCAAAAAATATTCGGGTGCCCAGGTTGTTGGAGTTCGCTCGTATTTGCCGCGTGGAACGCGTCATGCGGCCCTATCTGGAAGCCATCCTGTGAGTCCAGAGAATATCCAAAACGTCGCGGCCTCGGTGCGCCGGCGCCTGAAAAACATCTCGGCGCAAGACCACCGCACGTTCGAAGAGTTGCTCGTCTATTACGCGATGGAGCGGTTCCCTTATCGGCGGAGCCGGTCCCCGCACGGCCGGCGATTCGTTTTGAAGGGAGCGTTGATGCTCGTCGTTTGGGCGGCGCCGCGCGCCCGTCCCACCCGCGACATCGACCTGCTCGCGTTCGGCGACAACGACGTGGACGCGATCGTCGCCGCGATCCGGGACGTATGCGAAGTCGAGGCCGAACCCGATGGAGTGGTTTTCGACAAGCAAAGCGTCGCGGGGACAAGGATCAAGGAGGGCGCGGATTACGAGGGCGTGAGAATTACGTTTGACGGGAGGCTCGACAACGCAAGGGCTCGCATGCAGATCGACATTGCCTTCGGCGACGTGGTGGTGCCTAACGCCGCCGAGATCGAATTTCCGACGCTACTCGATCACCCGGCGCCGCGGATGCGGGGCTATAGCATGGTCAGCGTCGTGGCGGAGAAATTCCAGGCGCTGGTTCGGCTCGATCTCCTGACATCCCGTATGAAGGATCTGCATGACCTGTGGTATCTCGCCGGGCATTTCCCCTTCGACGGCGCCCTGCTGGGGGAGGCTCTGCACCGGACGTTCTGAACCGGGGCACGGAACTCGCGGTCAGGCCGACGGTGTTTACCGGGCGGATTTACGGAGACGCCGACAAGCTCCGCCAATGGGACGCCTTTTTGCGCCGGCTGCCCGATGCGGATACGCCAAAAACCCTGGCGGAGGTCGTTCACCGGATCGAGGAATTCCTGGCGCCCGTCGTCGACGCCATCCGGAACCAGAAATCCGTACCCGCCTCATGGTCCGCGGGTATCGGTTGGTCGGCGGCTGGATGACAGCGCGGCCGGAATGGTCGCGCGGTCGGCCCGCCCCGGCGATAATCGCGTTCATCCCGGCGCGTGGCCAACCGCGCTTCGCTCCGTTTGCGGCTCTGAAATCTCCGCACGTCACGCGTCGCTTCCTTGTGGATAACCCCACATCTAGTACCCACCCCCAAAAAAGCGTCCATCCCTAGAATTTTCGCTTGACACCCAAACAACCCGTGGTATACCCTGCGCGAACTTGCAATAAATATGGTATGCGATTCGGGAGCCGCATCGGCTCCTTCCCGGGTGTAGCAACGCGACCTGGCCCAATCCTGGGCCGACGACGGACGAACGGTTTTCGATGCGGATCAAGTACGTCGAACTCGTGGGCTTCAAGTCGTTCGTGGACAAGACGCGCCTGTCCTTCCACGACGGCATCACCGTCATCGTCGGCCCCAACGGATGCGGTAAGTCCAACGTCGTCGATGCCCTGCGTTGGGTCATGGGCGAACTGTCCGCGAAAAGCCTCCGCGGCGCGGAGATGCAGGACGTCATCTTCTCCGGCAGCGCGAGCCGCAAGCCCTTCAACATGGCTCAGGTCGTCCTTGGCTTCTCCTGCGAGGACGGCGTCCACCCCATCGGCTACGAGGGCGTCACCGAGATCGAAATCTGCCGCCGCCTCCACCGCGACGGCGAGAGCGAATACCTCATCAACCGCGTTCCTTGCCGCCTGAAGGACATCCAGGAACTCCTGATGGACACCGGCATGTCCGCGCGCACCTACGCCGTCATCGAGCAGGGCCAGATCGCGCGCATCCTGTCCATGAAGCCCCAGGACCGCCGCTTCCTCATCGAGGAGGCCGCCGGCACGACCAAATACCGCGTCCGCCGCGAGGAAACCGAACGCAAAATCGCCTCGACGCAAGACAACCTCTCCCGCGTCGAGGACCTGCTCTCCGAGATCCGCCGCAACGTCAACAGCCTCGCCCGCCAGGCCGGCAAGGCTCGCCGCTGGAAGGAATTTTCCGACGAGCTGCGCGAGGTCGAGATCGAGCTCGCCGTCCGCCAGGCCGCCGAGATCGACCGCCAGGACGCCGACCGCAAGGACCGCGCCGCCCGGATCGCCGAGCGCATCGTCTCCGAAGAGGCGCGCCTCGCTGCCGAGGAATCCCGCCTCCAGGCCCGCCAGCTCGATCACCTGCGCGGCGCCAAATCCGTCGAGGAACAGCAGGCGGGTCTCGCGAAGATCCAGGACGAGCTGCGCCGGATCGAGGCCGAACACGCCAACCTCACGCGCATTGCCGGCGAAAACGAAGCCCGCCAGGGCGCGCTGCGCCAGGAAAGCGAAACCTCCGCCGCCTCGATGCCCGAGCTGCTCGCCGCCGCGGACGCCGCCCTTTCCGAAACCCGCGAGGCCGACGCCGGGCTCGAGGGCCTCGCGGTCCGGCTCGACGAGGCCCGCGGGCGCCTGGAGTTCTACCGCAACACGCGCCGCGAAAACTCGCGCGTCGCCGGCGAACGGCGCGAGATCGTCGAGCGGCTCACGCGCGAACTCGCCACCCTCGGCGGCCAGGACACCGGAGACGCCAACCGCCGCGCCCGCGACGAAGAACGCATCGCGAATCTCGGCGCCGAGATCGAGCCCCTCG
>JAIOHV010000076.1 GCA_019912885.1 bacterium | reverse complement strand
CCCCGACGCCGACCCCGGCGCCGACGCCCGCTCCGACGCCCGCGGCGCCGGCCACGCTCTCGGTGGGGCACCTCGATCCCTGGGCCGAGGTGCGCCTGGACGGGCGATCGCTCGGGCAGACGCCGCTGGTCTTTCCGAATATTCCGCCGGGTCCGCACACGGTTGAACTTGTGAACCCCGAAACGAATCGTCGCGAAAAGCACTACATTGTGTTTGAACCCGGCAAGATCGCTTCGATAACATCCTGGTGATTCAAGGGAGGGTGCCGTGATTCGGCCCGTGTTTCGGTTTTTTATTCTCGCGCTTTTTGTATCGACACTTTTCGCGGCGACCGGAGCCTCGGCCCAGGGCATGACCGCCGCGCGAGCGCTCGATGTCGGCGTAACGCACTTTCGCGAAGGCCGCATCGCCGAGGCGATGCAGTCGTTCAAGTACGCCCTGTTCCACAAGGTGAGCCTCGCCCCCTCGCAGAAACTTCAGCTCCACAAGTACGCGGGCCTGACGTTTCTGTCCTTCAACGACATCGACGAGGCGGCCGAGCAGTTCTATCAGGGCCTGCTCGTGGACGAAAAGCAGTTCCTCGCCGATCCCGACTTCGCGCCGGCGGCCGCGTCGCCGAAGCTGACCGAGGCTCTGGAGATAGCCAAGGCACGCCTGCGCGAGGCCAAAAAACCCGCCCCCCCGCCGCCCGCGGCGAAACCGACCGACTGGCGGACGCCGGTGGGGTGGACGTGCGTCGGCGTGGGAAGCGCGTCGCTCGTGACATCCGGTGTTTTCTATTTGATGGCCTGGGACACGCACAGCGAGTGGGACGCCGAGGATGAAGACCGGGATCGCGCCGACGACCTGCAATCCCAGGGCGAAACGCAGCTACTCGTCTCGCAGATCGCCCTTGGCGCCGGCGTCGTCTTGACCGGACTCGGTATCTATTTCGTGCTATCCGCGGATGACGGCGGCGGCTCCTCGGCCGCCGAGGCGCCGCGTCTTGTGCTCTCCCCCGTCGGCCCCGGCGGCCGCGCGGGATTCCTGATGTCGGGGCGATTCTGATGCCGCGCGATCCGCTTCGCCGCGCGAAAGGGATGTTGAACATGGATAAAACAATCAGAAATCGGCTGCCCCTTTTCCTTGCGCTTGCCGCCGCCACCGCGGCGATCGGCTTGTTCGCGATCGGCTGCCCGAGCTTTGACGACAGCGACAAGGAGTACGAGCCATCGGCGGACGACGACGCCGATGACGATAGCGACGATGACGACGACGCCGATGACGACGACGCGGACGATGACGATCTCGACGACGACACCGGCGACGACGACGCGGACGACGACGCCGACCCGGTCCCCTATGACGAAGACGCCATCGCGATCGCGTTCGTTTACTCCGGTTCGGACGGCGGCAATCACTACCTCGACGATGTTGCAATCGCGCCCGCGGGCGGCGGCGACGCGGTCCTCGAGGAAGGTTTCGAGGGCGAGTTTCCGCCGGCCGGCTGGATCGTCGATATGACGAACGAAAACTCGACCTGGATGATCAACGACGAAATTTCCCACGATGGCGCTCAAAGCGCGTTCGTGCCCGGCGACATCGATCAGGACGAATGGCTCATCACGCCCGTGCTCAACGAGGCCAAGGCCGGCGCGGGCGCGTACGACCTTTCGTTCTGGACGGCGGGCCGCGCATCGATGGTCGAAATGGCGACGATGTACGTCGCCTACACCTGCGACGGCGGCCTCGCGTGGTCGGAAATCTACCGTTACGAGGACGACGGGTCCACAAACGACAACACGTGGTATCCCAAGATGACGTCGTTCGAATGCACGACGACGACCACCACGACAACGACCGGCACGGGGTCCACGACGACCACGAATACGGGCTCGACGACCACCACCGGAACCGGCTCGACGACGTCGACCTCCGCGACGACGACCTCGACCGGCGGCACCACGACCACAGGCGCAACGACGACGACCACGTCGTCGACCACCACGACGACCATGCCGCCGGAGTGCGTCGATAACGGAAACGGAACGGTCACCTGCGCGACGCAGGGCCTGATGTGGGCCAAGCTCGACAACACCGCCAACATCAGCCACTACGACGCGGTGCCCTACGCGAACAACCTGACGCTGGGCTCTCACAACGACTGGCGCCTGCCGACCCGCGCCGAACTGGCGCTGATCTACGACGCGGGACGCAACGATTCCACGCCTTGCGGAACCGCGCACAGCAAGGCGCCGCTGGATCTGTCGTGCACCAAGGTCTGGTCCTCGGAGACCTTCGGCGTCTTGCCGCCCCAGGCGTACTTTATGGACTTCACGACCGGCGTGACCGGGGACGACGGCCGCGGCCAGTCCGCCGGCTACCGCGCGCTGGCGGTGCGCGGATTGCCGTAGGATCGCCCGAAGCGGTCAAATCAGTAGCGCGACACGACGGCCCGGGGCGAATCGTCTCCCCGGGCCGTCTTTTTTTCAGGCGGCGGTTGACCCAAAGCGGCGACCGAAAGCGCCGCCGCGCGGCTCCGATTCGCATTCCGAAAAAACGCATAAAACGGCGACATATTGCGTATGGGCATGGCTCCGTGCTACTTTGGTATTGGAAAAATAATCTACAACTTTCTCCAAAATACGTTCGCCGATGAAAATAATCCTCGGTAATCGTGTGCTTACGCGCTTTTGCCGGGGCGTTTCACAAGTTTTTTGGAGCACGGAAATGCCATCCCGCAACTTTTCGATTCTGGCCCTTCTCCTTTCCACGATCCTCATTTTCGCCGGCTGCGTCGGCAGCGGCGACGGCCCCGCACGCGGCGGGGCTGGCGGCGCGCCCGGACTCAACGGCGCCGCCCCGGAGAGTGAAGCGGATGAGGACGTCCCGGGCGGCGCGGGCGATGCGTATCCCGAAGATCCGGCGGGCCATTTCCGCGAGGGCGTGCAATTCGACGGCGCCGGACGGCAGACGACGCCCCAAAACGTGCGGGAATTCGTCTATCCCATCGACGCGGGCTTCCCGCAAAGCCGCCTCGCGGTCGTCACCAACGACGCCGAGGCGCGCGTTTTCGCCGAATACGACGGCGCCTGGGTCGAGGAAACGATCGATTCCATCCACGCTCCGTTCGAACCCGGCTCGAATCAATGGGGTATCTCCCGATTCTTCCCGTTCACGAACTCCGCGATCGCGACCTACTACGACGTGACCGAAAACGAGCAGCTCATCAGCGACCGCGACGGTTTCGTCCGGAACATCGGCGGCGTGTGGCAATTCGAAGAGCTGCCGGACTTCGTCTTCCATGTCTCGAACGTGATGCAAAACTGGGCCGACGGCACGGATTGGCTCGAGGTGCGCGACGCAGTCGGCGATTATCATTACCTGCATTTCCGGGACGGGCAGTGGCGCGCGGTCGTGCCGGCCGATTCGCACGGCGATTTCGGCAACTCCGGCATCACGTTCGATGCCAAGGGCGACGTCTGGCGCATCGCCAACGACGGGCCCGACCTGCCGCACAAATACCTGATGCGGGCCAAGGAGGACTTCTGGCGGCTTGAGACCCTCCCCGAGCCGAGCGTCAACGTCAGCGTCTCCGGTCCGATCCACAACAGCCACGGCGTCCAGTGGCTTTCCGGCTACGACGCGATCAACGACCGGTTTTTCACGGTCCACCGCGACGAGCGCGATTGGAGCATCGTCGATCTGCCTGACATGGATATCGCATCGGTTTCCGGTTGGGCTTACAACGCCAACGAGGAAGAACAATACCTGTCCGTCACGGCTCCGGTCGACGGCGGCAACCGGCTGTTGCGTTACGATGGAAGCTGGATTGTCGAGAATCTGCCGTCGCAGGCCGATGGCGTCACCGAGCAGATGCGCACCTTCTTCAAGAACGACGAAACCTGGGTGTTCGGCTCCAAATACGTCGAATCGATCGGCGAGCGGCGTATCTTCCTGACGCACGAGGTTGACGGCGTCTGGACGCCATTCACGCTGCCGGCGATCAACGCCTCGAACCCCCGTATCGAGATCATGACCGAGGAGTTGTGGATGTACGGCGCGGACCACGACGCGGCCGACGCGCTGTTCGCGATCCATTACACGAAGAACGACACGATCGTGGAGGAGAACGTTCCGCTCGTGGAGAATATCGTCGGTTCGGTGAATCAGCGCGGGTATTGGGGCGACGTCATGCACCTGTACGGGCGGCACATGGTCGACGATCAGGAAATCGCGTTTCTCGTGCGCCGGGACGGCAACGGCACGTGGTCGATCGTCGATCTGCCGCTTGTCGAAGGCCAGCCGATCCGGGAAATTCGCGATATCCGCCCCGGCACCGGCGGGAAGCTCTGGACGGTCGTCGTGGCACCGAGCGGCAATGTCCACCTGATCGTCGAAGGCGATTCCGGCCTGGCCTTCGAAGCCCTGCCCGCGGACCTGCCCGCCGTCGATCCGTCGGCCTCGGTGAATCTGCAGTTCGATTCGCAGGGCACGCCGTTATTGTTCGCGACCTTCCGCGGCAATATCGAGCAACCGGGATTCGTGCTCGAAAAGACAGCGGGCACGTGGGTCTACGTCGTCCCCGCGAACCTGCAAGACCCGCACGTCGTCACAAGCTTCGCGCTCATGAACTGACCAGCGACGCCAATCGGCCTTCCGCGAGCGCACGGTGCAACGCCGCCGTGCGTTCGCCGTAGGCTTCCCAGCGATACGCCGCCACGTCCGCGCGCGCGGCCCCCGACAGCGCCGCGAGCGTCCCCGGTTCGTCGGCAAGGCGGCAAAGCGCATCCGCGATATTGCGCACGTCGCCCGGCTCGACAAACAGCGCGGAACTTTCGTCGATCGCGACCGATCCCGCCGCGCGCGTCGTCACCATCGCCATGCCGTGCGCCATCGCCTCGAAGGTCACAAGCGCGCTGCCCTCTTCCCACGTCGGAAAGCAGAACACGTCGTGCTCGGCCATCAGGCGCGGCACGTCGTTCCGGAATCCGAGGAACGCGATGTCGTCGCGCCCCGCGTAACGTGAAATGTGCCGCGCGGCTGCCGGCTCCGCGCCGCCGGCGAGCGACAGGCGCGCTCCGGGGATCCGAGCCGCGTCCCAGGCTTGCAGCAATTCGAGCGCGCCCTTGCGCACGCCGACCTGCCCGACGAAAAGCACGCGCAGCGGATCGCCCGGCCGGCGCGGCGCCCGCTCCGGAATCCGCTCCGCCACGCGATGGCCGAAGCGATTGAGGTAGAGCCGCTCGCGCGGATAGCCGTGCGCAAGGAAGCTCTCCCGCACCGGCTCGGACGGAACGGCGACGACATCCGCGACCTCGTAGTCCGACAACGCGCGGCGGATCGCGGCGGCGGGCGTCGAATCGTCAACGAGCCCGTGCCGCGCGTACGCTTCGCGAAGGATCGCCACCTGCGTCAGGATGTGCGTGCTCGCGCGATCGACCACGACCCGCGCTCCGTGCGCCTTGGCGCGCCGGATGGCGTTCGACGCCTGCGTGTTCCAGGCGTGGACATGCGGCGGCGCGTCGGGTGACGCGCCGCGCGCGGTCGCACCGTGAAAAAAACGCGGAAGGCGGCGGCCGACCGCGCGGTCGAACACGAGGTTCTTCGCCAGCCAGTACCATCGATCGGGAACGACGCGGCGCGCGCGATCGGGCAGAAAACGCACGTCGTCCGCCACACCCGCGCCGGGCGCGTTCGGCTCGTGCCCCAGGCAGATCACGCCCTGAAGCAAACCCTCGCGCTCGATCCCGGCGATCGCGTGCGCGGCGGTCGTGCCGATGCCCGGCCCGCCAAGCCGGGAGCCGATGGCGTATAGAACGCGAGGATCGGTCGGCATGGCTCGGGACTTTGGACCCGATGGGCAACGTCGGCAAGATGGGACGACGCCGTCCGCGAAATCGACGCGAAGGTGCGCACGCAAAATTCGCATTCGACGCCGGCTGTTGACGACGCGTGCGATTGCCGTTATGAGCAACCGCGTAACGGCGGCCCAGCAAACCCGCAAGCGGCCGCGCGCTTTTCCATCGGCGATGGTCCCGGCCTTGGCCATCCTTATTTCAGGGGGGCAACGACGTGAACGCCATTGTTCCAAAGCGAATGTTCTTCACCAAAGGCGTCGGGTACCACAAGAACAAGCTGCAAAGCTTCGAATTGGCCTTGCGTCAGGCGGGCGTTGCGCATTGCAACCTCGTGACCGTTTCGAGCATCTTTCCGCCCAATTGCCGAATCATCGCGCACAAAAAGGGCCAGCAGGAGTTGCACCCCGGCGAGATCACGTTTGTCGTGATGGCGCGCGAGGCCACCGACGAGCCCAACCGCCTGGTTTCCGCGGGTATCGGACTTGCCATCCCCAAGGGCAAACATGAGGGCTACGGCTACCTGTCCGAACACCACGCGTTCGGCATGAAGGGCGCGAAGGCGGCGGATTTGTGCGAGGACATGGCCGCGACGATGCTCGCCACGACACTCGGCCTTGATATCGACATCGAGACGGCGTGGGACGAACGCAAGCAGCTTTACAAGTTGGACCGCGAAAACGCGATCGAAACGCGAAGCTACGTGCAGTCCGCGGAAGGTCACAAGGACGGCCTCTGGACGACGGTGGTCGCGCTCGCCGTCCTTCTGACGGACTGACGATCCGACGACGGCGCCCCGCGCGCCGGTTCCGCGTCTCGATCCCCCCAATCGAAGACGCGCGTTTTGCGCGCGCGGCCACGAACGGACGGCGACGGCATGAGCGATAACGACCACGAAAACGGCGGCGGCGCCCACGAACCGTACTTCGGCGCGGGGACGTCGCTTTTCAAACACGCACCGGACATCGTGCCCGAACGGCTGACGCGGGGCATGTCCGCGCGGGCGCTCGTGGACCACATCGGGCGAACGTGTTTCGAGGCCCGCATGACCGCGCGGGCGGCGCGGCTTTTTTCGCGCATGGTGGCCGAAGGCGACGTGCTCTGGCTCGGCATCG
Source organism: bacterium (assembly GCA_019912885.1). Lineage (NCBI taxonomy): Bacteria > bacterium. Next base: position 5,648 of record JAIOHV010000076.1, on the reverse strand, counting down.
CGGGAGCGGGCGTGGCGGGCGGCATGGGCGGCAGCATCCTGCCGCTTGTCGAGGCGGGATTCGTCGACGTGATCTGCTCGACCGGCGCGCAGCTTTATCACGATCTGCATTTCGCGTTTGGCCTGCCGGTCAAGGCGATTCATCCGCACCAGGACGACAACGCCTTGCGCGAGCGCGGCGACACGCGCATCTACGACATCGGCATCCGCGAGGTGGAAACGCTCCAGAAGCAGGACGACATCGTCTGCCAGTTCATGACCGAGGAGCGCGACGCGCTGGTCGATCATCCGGTGCCAAGCTGGGAGTTCAACCACCTGCTCGGGCTGTGGGCGGCGAAAAACGCGCCGCACCCGGATCGCAGCATTGTTGTCGCGGCGGCCGAGCGCGGCATCCCGATGTTCTGGGACAGTCACTCGAATCATTCACCCGCGATGAACGCGGCGGCCATGATGATGCGCGGGGTGGACGTGCACTTTTCGCCGCAGCTCGACGTCCTGGATTCCGCGGCGATCGCCTACGTGACGAAATCGACGGCGTTCGTGGAGCTTGGCGGCGGCGGGCCGAAGAACTTCATCCAGCAGACGGGACCGACGATCAGCCAGATCCTGCGCCGCGACTACGCCGGCGCCGAGCGCGGCCTGCAGATCGGCACCGCCAACGAGCGCGAGGGCAGCCTGTCCTCCTGCACGTTTGGCGAGGCGGTCACCTGGGGCAAATACGAGCGCGACGACCACGACCGCCTCATTCAGGTGTGGGGCGAATACTCCGTGATCTTCCCGATGCTCGCGGCGTACGTCCTCGATACCTGCGAGCCCCGCGAACCGCGGCGGCTTGTGGATCGCATTCCGGCAATGCGGGAGAGCCTGAAAGGCGCGATCTGAGATCGGCCGAGGAACGTATACGTCGATGACCCGGAAAAATCCGGGGGGCGCGGGGCGTCAGCGCCGCATGTCGCGGATTGTCATTTGTTGCGTTCGGCGGCAAACGGCCCAAAAGTTACGAAGTATTCCGGCAACCTGACGGCGTTACGCCGCGTGCAAAAGCGCCCAGTCCTTCTTGACGTTCCACGCCGTGGCGAACGAGCCGTAGGTGCGCCGCGCGAGTTCGGCGGCGGATAGCGTCGGGTCGCCTTCAAGCTCGGCCCACATGTCCGCGCGGTACGAAGGCCCCATGAGGACGCGGCATCGATACGCGCGGTGCCGCCTGACGAGCCAGGCGGGGTCGGCGACATCGCGCCGCCTGTCGCGCAGCGATCCGGCGGCCACCAGAATCGGTGAATCCAAAAAGCGCGGATCCTCGCCGCGTCGCCGGATCAGAAAATCGGAGCCGGTCGCGTGCGGCTCGATGCGCGGGCCGTCGTATAAGTTTTCGATGCGCGCAAATCGCCGATCGGCCGAAAGCCATTTCGCGATCGCCGACCAATAGGCGTAGAGGCGCGGATGCGGCTGCGTTCGCAAGGCGCGATAGAGGCGATCGACGTTGACGGCCGGATGATGGACGCCAAGCCACGTCGTGAGGATCGCGAGAACACGAAAGTCCTTGCGCAGCATCCCCTCGATCGAGGCGGACAGAATCGTGTCCTCGACGTTCGGATTCCGCGTTTCCTTGGCCGCGAACAACATGCCGATGCCGACCATCGCGTGCGTCAGTTCGTCGCCGCTGCGAATGTTAGGAACGGTCAGTCTCTGAAATGCCATGACCCAATTCCTTTTTCAGTTCATTGATCGTCCGCCGAACGTGCGCCGGCCACATCGGATTTCCGTCCTGCTCATCGAGCCACGGCAACGCCGCGTCCAACTCTTCCGGCGTCGGCGCAAACGCGATGCAGTCCACCAAGTCCTCGTCGCCGCGATCGCAATGCGCGAACAACTTGCTCATCAAAAGCTCCATGCGCCCCAAAGTGTGAAGCACAATCGCCCGGCCTTTGAAGGCAAGCTCCAGGCGGTCCTGCCAGCCTTCCGGCAGCGTTCGCGTCAACGATTCCGGGCCGTTGTTCAGCCAGTCGTCGTCGATCGGTTCCCCGGCAGCGCGCCGCTCGCGGGCATATTCGACGGCGGCGCCTCGCACCTCCTCCGGTATGGCGGGACGCAGGATGTCCGCGTCCCGCGTCGGCCGCGTCACGATGCCAAGCAACACCAGCGCGGACGCGCCGATGACCAGCGCCTCGAGGCGCAGGCCGCGCGCCTCAAGCTTCTCGGCTCCATTGAGTATCATTATAACTGATACTTCCGGCGCGTCAAACGTCTCCGGCGAAACTTCGCCGGAAGCGATTTATCTAATGATTCAAGTCAGTTGGGCGCGCTCTCCGCCAGCCCCGGTACGTAATCCGCGCCCGTCTTGACCTCGATGGAGCTGCCCTCGAAGTCGCCGCCGATCGGCTGGAATTCGCCGCCGGCGCAGCGGGACAGGAACGCCTCGGCGACCGCGTAGAACGACATGCGGTTTTGCGGGCGGGCGAAGCCGTGGCCTTCATCCGGATAAAGCAGGTACGTCACCGGGATGTTCTTTTCCTGCATGGCGTCGACGATCTGGTCGGCCTCGGCTTGCTTGACGCGCGGGTCGTTCGCGCCCTGGCCGATCAAAAGCGGCTTCTTGATGCGATCGACAAACGTGAGCGGCGAGCGCGACGCAAGAAACGCGCGGCCCTCGTCGGTTCGGTGGTCGCCGACGCGCGACGTGAACAGCTCGATCATCGGCTCCCAGTACGGCGGAATGGAGTTCAGCAGCGTCATCAGATTCGACGGGCCGACGCCCGCGACGCCGCACGCGAACTGGTCGGGCGTGAACGTGACGCCGACGAGCGTGGCGTATCCGCCGTAGCTCCAGCCGAAGATCGCGATGCGATTCGGATCGGCGATGCCCTGGGCGATCGCCCAGCGCACCGCGTCGATGAGATCGTCGTGCATCTTGCCAGCCCACTCCATGTTGGCGGCGTTGATGAAATCCTTCCCGAACCCGGTCGAGCCGCGATAGTTGACCGCGAGCGTCGCGTAACCGCGATTGGTGAGCCACTGCGCCTCGGGATCGTACCCCCAGGCGTCGCGCGCCCACGGCCCGCCATGCACGTTCAGCACGAGCGGCAGCGGCTTGTCGGGCCGGCCGCCCTTGTCGTGTGCCGGCGGCAACGAGAGATAGGAGACGAGGTTTAGCCCGTCGCGCGCCGGGATGACGACGGGGTGCATTCTGGCAAGCGGCAGATCCTTGAGCGCGTCGCGATGCACGAACAGGAAGTCGGCGCTTTTGGACGCGCGGTCGTAGATGTAGTAGCTCAGCGGGCCGTCGTCCCGGACAAACGCGGCGATCCACGTGGCGTCGTCCATCGTGCGGCTCGCGACGATCAGCTCGCCGTCCGAAACCGCGCGCAACGCCGCAAGGTCCGGCTCGAAGTCCGGATCGAGCACCGTCCATTCATTGCGCAAGTAGTTCACCGAGGCGGCCTGCACGTATTTCCCTGTGGGGTGCGTGATGATGCCGCCCACGTCCGCGCGCCCATCCTCGACAAGCAGCGTCTTTTCCTTCGTCGCGAGGTTCATCGTGTAAAGCGCGGCGGTGTTTCGGCCGCGGCTGTCCAGGAGGAACACGTTCTCGCCGGACTTGTCGAAACCAAGCGGGTTTGTCGTCATCACGTCTTCCGGGCCGATCGTGAGATACGGCGAGAAATCGTCGCCGTCGGCGATGAGGTACTCCATCCCGCCGTCCGGCGTCTGGCGCACCGCGAAGCGGATGGTGTAGTTGTCGTCGATCATGAAACCCGCGTAGTCCTCGTTTTGCTTCACGAGCGTCTTGGCGCCCGTTTCGATGTTGACGCGCCAGACGTCGTGGTACCGCTCGTCGCGGTCGTTCAACCCGACGAGAATCTCGTTCGGGAAATTCTCGCTGACCGCCTCGATGTTCGCGCGCACCTTTTCGGTGGGCGTGAGCGTGAGCGTCTCGCGGCTATTTGTGTTGACGCTGTACACGCGCCAGTTCTCGTCGCCCTTTTCGTCCTGCACGTAGACGATGCGGTCGGGGGCGTACGCCCAGAAATAGCCGCGGATGCCGCGCCCGCGGTCGAACGTGACGGGCACGGCGGCCGCGAGATCGCCGGCCGGCGCGACGAAGATGTTCAGCACGCCCTCATCGGGCGCAAGCCAGCTGATCCACCGGCCGTCGGGCGAAAGACGCACGGCCGCGCGGTCAGGATTGCCGAAGATGGTTTCGCGCGGGATGAGATCGATCGACGGCGCCGGCATGTCCACGGCGGGCGCGGACGGCGCGGCGGATTTGGCCGCGCACGCGGCAAGCGAGGCCGCAACGGCAAATACGAGCGCAAGCACAAGCGCGCGCGCGAAAACCTGGCGGGGAAAACGAAGGCGTTTCGACATGGAGAATTGACCTCGGGAAAATTTCAGGAGACGCGATGTGGCAAAGACGCTAACGCACTCCGTCACGGCCGCGCAACCGTGTGGTGGGGGAGCTCGGGAGTTCGGAAGTTTGGGAGTTCGGGGTTTCCCATCTTCCCATCTTCCCAACTTCCCAACTCCCCAACTCCCCAACCCCCCGCGCTTTTTCTCGCGGGCGCGGCGCGCTATGCTCGGCGCTACAAGGTCAACCGGGGTTCATGAGATGACGACCGACTGGAAATCGCGCATCTTGGTCCGGCAGGGCGATATCACCCGGCTGGAAATCGACGCCGTGGTGAACGCGGCGAATCACACGCTGCTTGGCGGCGGCGGCGTGGACGGCGCGATCCACCGCGCGGCCGGGCCGAGGCTCCGCGAGGCGTGCAAGGAGCTCGGCGGCTGCGAAACGGGTGACGCGAAGATCACGCCCGCGTTCGACATGCCGGCGAAATGGGTGATCCACACCGTCGGCCCGGTGTACGGGCGCGGCGGGCCCGATCGCGCGGCGCTGCTTGCGAACTGCTATCGCCGATCCCTCGAGGTCGGGGCGGAGCATGGCGCGAAATCCATCGCGTTCCCGGGCATCAGCACGGGCGTGTACGGATACCCCATCGAGGAAGCCGCCGGCATCGCCGCGAAGACGGTCGCCCGATTCCTACGCGAGCGCGGCGTTTACGAGCAGGTCGTGTTCTGCACGTTCTCGGACGAAGCGACGCGGCTCATGCGTGAGGCGATCGAGAGGCTGGAAGGCTGAAAGGCTGGAAGGTCACCGCAAGCGCCGATCGCTGAGTGAATTGCCCCGGCAGGCGCTCGCGTCAATCGTCCATAAGGTCCATTCCGTCCATCATGTCCATTTTGTCGATCTCAATCCTCAATCTTCGATCTTCAATCTCCCGCCGGCCCGCACGTACTTCACGGCGCCACTTTTCTCCTCCATGCGATACAGCCCCGCCGGAAGAAGCAATTCCTCGCCCGGAGCGATCGTGCGGCCCGCGACGCGGCGCTCGGTATCCGACGCCGGCAACGGGAAAAGCGGCCGTGCGAGACTCGTTAGCCGCGTCTTCACGTTGCGCGTCTGGCCGGGCTTGAGCACAACGCCGCGCGTGGAGACGACTCCCGCGCGCGTCGCCGTGAGCTTGTGAAGACGGCGCCCGTCCTCCGGCAGCGCGACGCGGACCGTCAGCGGCGCGATGCCGATCGGTGCGCCCTCGAGCGCGAACACGGCGCCCGCCGGTTCGTCCACGCGGATCACGGCCTCGCCGGGCG